>NZ_ALEE01000665.1 GCF_000282995.1 Melaminivora alkalimesophila | reverse complement strand
CGCCGGCCGCCCTGTTCCTCGGCTCGGCCGGCGTCGGCACGCTTACCCTGGTGGACGACGACGTGGTGGACCTGACCAACCTGCAGCGCCAGATCGCCCACACCAGCGCGCGCGTCGGCATGGGCAAGGTGCAATCGGCCGCCGAGGCGGTGCGCGCCATCAACCCGGACGTGCACCTCGAGCTGGTGCGCGAGCGCGTGGACGAGGCAGCGCTCCTGCGCCTGGCGCGGCAGGG
>NZ_ALEE01000664.1 GCF_000282995.1 Melaminivora alkalimesophila | reverse complement strand
CGGCAGGCCGACGTGGTGCTCGACTGCACCGACAACTACCGCACCCGCCAGGCCATCAACGCCGCCTGCGTGCAGGCCGGCGTGCCCCTCGTGGCCGGGGCGGCGATCCGCTTCGATGCCCAGATCTCGGTCTACGACACGCGCCGGGCCGACATGCCCTGCTACGCCTGCCTGTTCCCGCCGCAGGCCGAATTCGAGGAGGAGCAGTGCGCCACGCTCGGCGTGTTCTCGCCGATGGTCGGCATCATCGGCAGCATGCAGGCAGCCCAGGCGCTGCAGCTGATCGTCGGCATGGGCGAGCCGCTTGCCGGCCGCCTGCTGCTGCTGGACGGGCGCGAGATGCGCTGGACCCAGGTGCGCGCGGCGCGCAACCCCGAGTGCCCGGTGTGTCGGACGCGCAACATACGAACGTCCTAGCCCTGCTCCTACACCGCGCCATGCAGGTGCTGCCACAATCCGGTCACACAGGCTCGGCAGTTGCCCCGGGCGCCATTCGACCGCCGGTCGGAGGGAAATTTTGTGACATTGCGGACATACATCGTCGAAGACAACGCCACCATCCGGGAAAACCTGATCAGCGCCCTGCAGGAACTCGCCCAGGTCCACACCGTCGGCAGTGCCGAGACCGAGGACGAGGGCAAGGCGTGGCTGCAGGCCTATCCCGAGCAGTGGGACCTGGCGATCGTGGACCTGTTCCTGCGCCAGGGCAGTGGCCTGGGCGTGTTGGCCGCGTGCCGCGACCGGCTCGCCAACCAGAAGATCGTGGTCCTGAGCAACTACGCCACGCCGGACGTGCGCATGCGCTGCGCGCAGCTCGGCGTCGATGCGGTATTTGACAAGTCCAACGAGATCGAGGCGCTGGTGGACTTCTGTGTGGCGCATGGTGCCACCGGCGCGCAGGGCGCGCGCGAACGCGTCGCCTGAGCGCCGCCCCCGGCCGCCGCGCTCTGCCCCACGAAAAAAGACCAGCAGCGGCTGGTCTTTTTTGCGGATGGCGCCGGCGCCTCAATCGATCAGCTTGTTCTTCAGCGCGTAGTAGGTCAGGTCGCTGTTGGACGACAGTCCCATTTTCTCCATCAGTCGGGTGCGGTAGGTGCTCACCGTCTTGACGCTCAGCGACAGCGATTTGGCGATGTCGCCGGCCGTCTCGCCCTTGGCGAGCTTGAGGAACACCTGGAACTCGCGCTCCGACAGCTGCTCGTGCGGCGGCGCGTCGTCCTTGCGGTTGAGCTGCTGGGCCAGCAGGTCGGCCACCGTCGGCGTCAGGTAGCGCCGGCCCAGGGAAATGGTGCGGATCGCTTCGACGATCTCCTTGGGCTCGCACTCCTTGTTCAGGTAGCCGCTGGCGCCCTGGCGGATCAGGTTGATGGCGTAATGCTCTTCCGGGTAGCCGCTCAGGATGAGGATGCCCATGTCGGGCGCCTTGGCGCGCAGCATCGCCAGCGCATCCAGCCCGCTCTGCCCGGGCATCGACAGGTCCATGACCAGCACGTCGATCTCGTGCGTGCGTACCAGGTCGATCGCCTCCCGGCCGTTGGCCGCCTCTCCCACCACGCGCAGGTCCACGTGCTCCGACAGGAACTGCCGCAGCCCGGAACGCACGATCGCGTGGTCATCCACAATGCCGATATTGATCATTGAGCCTTCTTTCCTGGGCGCGCTTCGCGGCCCGTGTGAGATATGGTTACTGATGCGCTCGCTGCTTCGCCGGTGCAGCTAGCATGGCGGCACAGGACAATCATAGGCATTTTCTGGGCCGCGCCCCAGGGGATCCACGGAGAGACCGAACCATGAGCTGGGCAGCAAGCCTGCGCAAACTCGCCATCAGCTGGCCGCTGGCCCTGCTGGCGGCGCTGTTGCTGCTGGCAGTGAACGAGGCCGGCTATCTCGGCTCGCGCGAGGCGCTGCAATCGCTGCTGCGCTCGCACGCCGAGCGCAGCCTGCTCGAGCAGCTGCAGACCGAGATGCTGAACGCCGAAACCGGCCAGCGCGGCTTTCTTCTCATGGGCGAGGAACGCTACCTCCAGCCCTACACCCGCGCGCGCGCGCGCATCGGCCGGCACATGGAGGCGCTGCAGGGCAGCTGCAGCGCCCACCCGCAAGAGCGCGAGGACTGCGCTCTGCTGCTCCAGCTGCTCGAGCGCCGCCTGGGCGAGATGGACACCACCATCGGCCTGCGCCGCCAGGACAACGAGGATGCCTGGCGCTTCATGCTGTCCACCGACGAGGGACAGCAGCGCATGGACGACGTCCGGACCGTGGTGGCCCGCATGATCGACCGCAACGCCACGCGCAGCCAGGAAGCCAGCGCCGCCATCGACCAGTCGCTCACCCTGTCGCGCGCCGGCATCGCCGTCGGGGCGCTGCTCAGCCTGCTGGCCTTCTACGTGTACCGGCGCCAGGCGCGCGCCCTGCAGCAGGCCCAGCTGCGCGAGCAGCAGATCCTCGAGCGCGAGCGCGCCCGGCTCGAACAGCTGGTGCGCGAGCGCACGGCCTCGCTGTCGGAGCTGGCACGCCACCTGCAGCAGGTGCGCGAGGACGAGCGGGCCCACCTGGCGCGCGAGCTGCACGACGAGCTGGGCGCCCTGCTGACCGCCGCCAAGCTCGACCTGGCGCGGCTGCGCGCGCGCATCGACCTGTCGGTGCCGGAAAAGGCCGAGCGCCTGGAGCACCTGAGCCAGACCCTCAACAGCGTCATCGCCCTCAAGCGCGACATCATCGAGGACCTGCACCCCTCCTCCCTGACCAACCTGGGCCTGACCGCCTCGCTGGAGGTGCTGACCTCCGAGTTCGCCGCCAGCAGCCAGCTGCCGGTGCAAACCCACCTGGAGACCGTCGCGCTGTCGCCCACGGCCCAGCTCACGGCCTACCGCCTGGTGCAGGAGGCGCTGACGAACATCGCCAAGCACGCCCGGGCGCGCCACGTGGAGGTGCGCGTCGAGCGCGACGGCGCCCGCGCGCGCGTGCTGGTGCGCGACGACGGGCTGGGCTTTCACCCGCAGCAGCTGCCCGCCCACACGCACGGGCTGTTCGGCATGCGCCACCGCGTCGAGGCCGAGGGCGGCGTGCTGCAGATCGACTCCGCCCCGGGCGCGGGCACGGTGGTGAGCGCCACGCTGCCCCTGGCGGGCAGCGCCGGCACGACCTGAGCGGCGCAGCGCCGGCGTCCTACAGCGGTGCGCGCCGGCTACCGGCAGCGCCC
>NZ_ALEE01000663.1 GCF_000282995.1 Melaminivora alkalimesophila | reverse complement strand
CGGCAGCGCCCCCCCGCCCGCCGCTCCTACAGTGCTCCCATGCGCTACAGCGCAACCGCCATCGGGGCGGCCGCGCAGACGCAAGAAAGAGGAGCTGACTATGTTGCATTACGCCGTCGTATTCCTGGTCATTGCCCTGGTGGCCGCGTTGTTTGGCTTTGGCGGGATCGCCGCAGGCGCCGTGGGCATCGCCAAGGTGCTGTTCTTTGTCTTCGTGATCATGGCCGTGGTGACCTTCATCCTGGGCCTGTTGCGCAGAGGCTGACGCCACGCCCCCCGTTTTCCAGAACCCCAAGATTTCCCAGAGGAGCCCCATCCATGAACCCCAACAAGAACGAGAAAAGCGAGAAAAGCGCCCAGAACATGGCCCAGGACGCCACCCAGAAAGCCGCCGACGCCGCCCGCGATGCGGCCGACAGCGTCGCCAGCAGCGCCGACCGGGCAGTGAAGTCCACCCGCGCCATGGCCAATGAGGCGCTGGACAAGGCCGAGGAAGGCATGCAGCAGGTCAAGGACACCATCGACCCGATGATCGACGACCTGGCGGCGCGCGCCCAGGAATTCGCCACCCGCAGCATCAACTACGCCGCCGAGGCCAGCGAGCGCGCCCGCCGCCAGTTCAACGAGGCGGCCGATGCCACCTGCCGCTACGTCTCGGACCAGCCGGGCCGGTCGATGTTGCTGGCTGCCGCTGCCGGGGCCGCACTGGCCATGGCCGTGATGCTGACGCGCCGCAGCGACCGCTGAGCCCCGCCCTTCCTTCCGAACTGCACTTCCCACGACATGGCAAACGACAAGACATCCGCCCACGGCAAGCCGGCCACGCCTTCCGAGCAGAAAACCCTGGAACTGAACGAGGAGGCGATCCGCAAGGCCGGGACCATCGATCTGGACGAAGGCGCGGTGACGCCCGGCTATGGCCCCTACCGCGAGGCCATCGTGAAGCTGCTCAACCAGGCGCTGGCCACCGAGCTGGTGTGCGTGCTGCGCTACCGGCGCCACTACTTCACGGCCGAGGGCCTGGCCTCGCCGGCCATCGCCGCCGAGTTCCTGGAACACGCCAACGAGGAGCTGGCGCACGCCGACAAGATCGCCGAGCGCATCGTCCAGCTGGGCGGCTCGCCGAACTTCAACCCCGCCACCCTGCTGGAGCACAGCCATGCCGACTACGACGAATGCACCGACCTGAAGGGCATGCTGCGCGCCAACCTGGTGGCCGAGCGCATCGCCGTGGAGAGCTACCGCCAGATGGTCGAGCTGATCGGCGACAAGGACCCCACCACCCGCCGGCTGCTCGAGGGCGTGCTGGCCGAGGAGGAAGAACACGCCGACGAGATCAGCGACTGGCTGCAGCGCTGACCGCCCCACCCTGTTCCCGCTGCTGCGGCCCACGGAGGGTGCAATGAGGTCGCAGCACAGTTTCCCCGCACCCGTGCCATTCCACCACCAACCTACAAGGAATCCACCATGAAATACGCACGTGCCATCGCCTTCGCGCTGCTCGCCGGCGCCACCATCGTCTCCACCGGCTGCTCGGTGGCCC
>NZ_ALEE01000662.1 GCF_000282995.1 Melaminivora alkalimesophila | reverse complement strand
GCTGCTCGGTGGCCCGCCAGCAGCAGACCGTCGGCGAATACGTCGACGACGCAGGCATCACCACCGCCATCAAGGCCAAGATGGCCGAGGACAAGACCGTTGCCGCCACCTCGATCAGCGTGGAGACGCTCAACGGCACGGTGCAGCTCTCGGGCTTCGCCAAGTCCCAGGCCGAGAAGGACCGCGCCGAAGCCATCGCGCGCAACACCAAGCATGTGCGCAACGTGCGCAACAGCATCGTGGTGCGCCCCTGAGGGAAGCGCGCCTTGCAGGAGCGCCGCCTTCGGGCGGCGTTTTTGTGCCTGCCCGCCGCACAGCTGCAGCGGGCACGGCGTTCAGCCGCGCCGCAGCCGCACGCGCAGGGCGTCTTCTACCTCCGGCGAGACGAACTTGTCGACCTCTCCGCCAAGGGAGGCGATCTCGCGCACGAAGGTGCTGCTGATGAACTGGAACTTGTCGCTGGGCGTGAGGAACACCGTCTCGACCTCCGGCATGAGGTGGCGGTTCATGCCGGCGAGCTGGAACTCGTAGTCGAAATCGGTCACGGCGCGCAGCCCGCGCACCATGGCCTTGGCGCCGCGCGCGACGATGAAATCGCGCATCAGGCCAGAAAAACTCTCCACCCGTACCTGCGGGTAGCCGCGCACGGCGTGGCGCACCATGGCGATGCGCTCGTCCAGGCTGAACAGGGTCTTCTTGTGGTGCCCGGCCGCCACGGCGACGATCAGCTCGTCGAACAGCTGGGCGGCGCGGTGCACCACGTCCTCGTGGCCGAGCGTGATCGGATCGAAAGTGCCGGGATAGACGGCAAGCACGTGCGGCATGGCGGTGACAGTAGGGTGCCGGGATGCGGGGATTATGCAGCCCGCCCGGCAGGGCGCAGCAGGTGGGCATGCACGGCGCCCGCCTTGAGGTGGCGGTGCACGGCCAGGCCGAGCGCAGCGAGCGCGTCCTCGCTCCAGCGCCGCGGCGCCTCCAGGTAGGCAAAGCCGTCGGGCGCGAGGGCGCGGGCTGCCGCCTGCAGCGCCGGCTCGAAGCAGGCCTCCTGCCCGAACGGTGGGTCGAGCAGCACCAGGTGCAGGCTGCCCGGCACGGCGGTGCGCAACGCCGCCAGCCCGTCGCCGCGCTGCACGCGCACCTGCGCGGCGCCCAGGCGCTCTGCCGTGCGCACGAGCGCCGCCGCCAGGCCCGCGTCCTGCTCGACCAGCAGCACCGGCGCCGCGCCGCGCGAGGCGGCCTCCAGGCCCAGCGCCCCGGTCCCGGCGAAGGCGTCCAGGCAGTGCCAGCCCGTGAGGTCCTGGCCCAGCCAGTTGAACAAGGTCTCGCGCACCCGGTCGGGCGTCGGGCGCAGGCCCGGCCGGTCAGGCACGGGCAGGCGCCTGCGCTTCCACTGGCCGCCGATGATGCGCACCTCGCCCGGCGCCTGCGCGGGAGCGCGCGGTGCGCGGGGGGCCGCCGTGGCCCGGCGCGTCCGCCCGCTCATGGCCGGCCCGCAGCCGGCTGCGCCCCGACGGTGACCGTGACCATCCGGTCGGGCTGCAGCTTGCGCTGCAGCGCCGCGCGGATATCCGCCACGGTGAGTGCCTCCACGCGCTCCGTCCAGTGTTCCAGGTAGTCCAGCGGCAGGTCGTTCCAGGCGATGTTGACCACATTGGCCAGCAGTTTCCGGTTGCTGTCGATGCGCAGCGCAAAGCCGCCCACCAGGTTGTCCTTGGCGGCGCGCAGCTCGGCCTCGGTGGGCCCCTCGGCAACGAACCGCTCGAGCACCTCGCGGCTGAGCTGCGTCGCCTGCAGCGCCTGGTCCGGCCGCGTCTGCAGCCCCACGGCAAAGGCGCCGGCCTGCAGGCCGGGAGAGAACTGGCTGTACACGCCGTAGGTGAGCCCGCGCTTCTCGCGCACCTCGGTGGTCAGGCGCGAGGTGAAGCCCCCTCCGCCCAGGATGTGGTTGCCCACCAGCAGCGCCAGGAAGTCCGGGTCGCGCCGTGCGAAGCCCGGCTGGCCGATCAGCACGTGCGCCTGCGCCGAAGCGAAGGGGATGTCGATCTGGTGGCCCTGGGCGAGCGGCTGCACCTGCGGCAGCTCCGGCAGCGGCGCGCAGTCCTGCGGGCGGGTGTCCGGCAGGCGCGCGAGCAGCGCCTGCACGAGGGCCTGGGCCTGGGCGCGGTCCACCGCGCCGACGATCGCCACGCGCGCGCGGCAGGGCAGCAGATAGCGTGCCTGGAAGGCCCGCAGGTCTGCCACGTCGATGCGCTCCAGCGTCTCGGCGGTGGCGAACTGGCCATACGGATGCTCGCCGAACACCGCGCGGTGAAAGGCCTTGACCGCCGCCGTGCCGGGGCGGGTATCGGCTTCCCGGATGGCAGCCTGCCAGCGTGCCCGCTCGCGCTGCCACACGGAGTTGGCAAACTCCGAATCGCCGAGCTGGCGCGCCGCCAGCCGCACTGCGCGCGCCAGCAAGTCCGGCTCGGTGAGCGAGCGCAGCGAGAACGCCAGCGCGTCGCGCTCGGCACCGGCGTCGAAGGCGGCCCCCAGGTCGGCCCAGGCCTCCCCCAGGTCGTTCTCGTCCATGGCGGGCTCGTCCGGGCCGCCCGCGCGCACGCCCTTGCTGCTCATCAGCGCGAAGGCGCTCGCCAGGCCGGCCTGCGCCGCCGGGTCGCGGCGCGTTCCCGCGTCGAAGTCCACCTGCACGTCGACCATCGGAATGGCCGGGCTGTGCACCAGCCAGACGCGGGCGCCGTTCGCCTCACTCCAGTGCTCAATGGGCAGCAGCGCCCACGCCGAAGGCAGCTGCAGCAGCGCCAGCAGCACGAGTGCGCGGCGCATGAAGGCAATCAGGGGGTTGGTGTTCACGGCATTCCTCTTCGCCAAACATCAGTGCACGCGCCCGTCGGCGCCCTCTGCGGCGGCGGGCGGCGGCGTGCTTTCCGCCCCGGGCGCGCGCGGCTGGGGCACGAGCGTGGCGACGGTCAGGCGGTCGTCACCGAAGTAGCGCGCCGCCACCGACTGCACCTGCGCGGGCGTCACGCCACGCAGCAGCCGCAGCAGCCGCTCGTCCGCATCCAGCGGCAATTCCTGCACCCAGTTGCTGCCCAGGTCCATGGCCTGCGCCTGCAGGGAATCGCGGGCGTAGACCGTGGCCGCCGCCCACTGGGTGGTCACGCGCGCCAGCTCCGCCGCGCTCACGCCCTCGCGCGCGACGCGCTCGACCTCCGCGCGCAGCGCCCGCTCCACGTCCTCGGCGCGCTTGCCCGCGGCCGGCACGCCCGTGAGCAGGAACAGGCCCGGCCCGCGCCCGACCACCGAGGCGTCGCTGCCGGCGTTGTCCGCCACGCGATCGGCCCCTTGCGTGAGGCTGCGTTGCAGCCGCGCGCCGTCGTAGCCACTGAGCACCGCCGACAGCGCCAGCAGGGCCAGCGCGTCGCGGTCCGATGCGTCCAGGCCGTCCACCCGCGCCAGGCGCGGCACATGGAAGGCCAGCGCCACATAGGCCTGGTCGGCCGGCGCCTTGAAGTGGATGCGCTTGAGGCCCTTCTGCTCGGGCTCCTCGCGCGGCTTGCGCGCCGGCAGGGCACGCGCCGGAATGCGGCCGTAGGTCTGCTGCGCCAGGGCCAGCACCTCGGCCGGATCCACATCGCCCGCCACCACCACCGCCGCGTTGGACGGCGCGTACCAGCGCGCATGGAAGGCGCGCACATCGTCCGGCGTCATGGCGTCCAGGTCGCTCATCCAGCCCACCACCGGCCGGCGGTAGGGCGAGGCGATGAAGGTATGGGCGAAGAGCTGCTCGATCAGCGCGGCGCGCGGCTGGTCCTCGGTGCGCATGCGGCGCTCCTCCTTGACCACCTCGATCTCGCGCCGGAATTCCTCGTCGGGCCACTGGTTGTGCTCGAAGCGGTCGGCCTCCAGGCGCATCACGTCCGCCAGCCGGTGGGCCGGGATCTGCTGGTAGTAGCCCGTGTAGTCGCGGCTGGTGAAGGCATTTTCCTGCCCGCCCAGCGCAGCCACGCGGCGCGAGAACTCGCCCGGCGGCACGCTTTTCGAACCCTTGAACATCATGTGCTCGAGCACGTGCGCCACGCCCGAGGTGCCGTCCACCTCGTCCATGGCGCCCACGCGCAGCCAGACCATGTGCACCGCCGTGGGGGCGCGCCGGTCGGGCTGCACGATGAGCTGCATGCCGTTGGCCAGGGTGAACTGCTGGGCACCGCTGGCCGTGGCGGCCTGGAACGGCCGGGCGAGCGGCGCCGGCGCCGCGGCAGCGGGCGGTGGGGAGGGCGGCTGGGCCAGCGCCGGCACGCCTGCCAGCAGGGCCATGAGGGAAAGAGCGCGTTTCATAGAATGGCTGCGATTCTAAGAACCCGCCAATGTTCAGCTTCTTCAAGAAAAAAACCTCCGCCCCCGAAACGGCTGCGCCCCCGCCCGCCCCTGCCGCGACGGGCGCGCCTGCCACACCAGTCCCCGCAGCCGCCGGGCCTGCTGCGACTGCGGCGGCCCCGGGCTCGGGTGCCATGGCCTGGCTGAAGAAATCCTTCGGCGCCGGACCGGACGCGCAGCAGGACGCCGCATCCGCGGCCGTGCCCGAACCCGCCGACAAGCCCCTGCCCGAGGCGGCGGCGCGCCAGAACTGGATCGAGCGGCTGCGCTCCGGCCTGCACAAGACCGGCACCAGCATCGCCACGGTCTTCACCGGCACGAAGATCGACGAGGCGCTCTACGAGGAGCTGGAGGACGCCCTGCTCATGGCGGATGCCGGCGTCAAGGCCACGCAGCACCTGCTCTCCGACCTGCGCCGCCGCGTCAAGGAGACCAAGGCGACCGAGCCCGCCGCCGTCAAGGCGCTGCTTGCGGATGCGCTGGCCGACCTGCTGCGCCCGCTGGAAAAACCGCTGGTCATCGGAGAGCACACCCCTACCGTGATCATGGTCGCGGGCGTGAACGGCGCCGGCAAGACCACCTCCATCGGCAAGCTCACCCGCCACCTGGCGGACCATGGCCAGAGCGTGCTGCTGGCCGCCGCCGACACCTTCCGCGCCGCCGCGCGCGAGCAGCTCGGCGTCTGGGCCACGCGCAACACGGTCGAGATCATCAGCCAGGAAGGCGGCGACCCCGCCGCCGTCAGCTTCGACGCCGTCAACGCCGGCCGGGCACGCGGCAAGGACGTGGTGCTGGTGGACACGGCCGGGCGCCTGCCGACCCAGCTGCACCTGATGCAGGAACTCTCCAAGATCCGCCGGGTCATCACCAAGGCCGAGCCCAGCGCCCCGCACGAGGTGCTGCTGGTGATCGACGGCAACACCGGCCAGAACGCGCTCGCCCAGGTGCGCGCCTTCGACGAGGCGCTGCAGCTCACCGGCCTGATCGTGACCAAACTCGATGGCACGGCCAAGGGCGGCGTGCTGGCGGCGATCGCGCAGGAGCGCCCCGTGCCGGTCTATTTCATCGGCGTGGGCGAGCGGGTGGAAGACCTGCAGACCTTCGACGCGCGCGAGTTCGCGCAGGCGCTGCTGGCCTGAAAGCCTCAGTCGCCGGGCGCGGCCTGCACCTGCTCGGTCACCCACTGCGCATAGTCTTCGCTGGCCTGCACCGGCTGGGCCAGCAGTTGCGGGACCTCGTAAGGATGCTGGGCGCGCAGCCAGGCGCACAGGGCAGGCGCAGCATGCGCCGTCGTCTTACACGCCAGGCGCCACTCGGCCTCGTCATGCGGGCGGCCCTTCCAGACATAGTGGGAAGCGATCTGCTCGACCTGCACGCAGGCCGCGAGGCGCTCGCCGACGGCCCCGGCAGCGAGGCGCTGCGCATCGGCGGCGCTGGCCACGGTGGTCGTCACCATGAGCACGGTGGCGGGAAAAGGGGCTGGGTGCATGCCTGCAGTGTGGCACACCGCCCCGCTTTTCGCATCCCGCCCCTGCCGCGGGCGGGGAACTTTGGGATTAGCACTCTATCCAATCGAGTGCTAACATGAACCAACGAAATTACCAAAACGATCCACATCACGAAAGGACCAACGCCATGACCCTCCAGGCTGCCCCTTCCGCGAGCAATTCGCTGGCGCCCGCCAGCGCATGGGCCGTCGTGCCCCCGCTGGGCAATCTGGACGCCTACATCACTGCCGTCAATCGCCTGCCGCTGCTCACGCACGAGGAGGAGCAACGCTATGCGCGCCAGCTGCGCGACGAGGGCAGTGTCGAGGCGGCCGGCCGGCTGGTGCTCTCGCACCTGCGACTGGTGGTCTCGATTTCGCGCCAGTACCTGGGCTACGGCCTGCCGCACGGCGACCTGATCCAGGAGGGCAATGTCGGCCTGATGAAGGCCGTCAAGCGCTTCGATCCGGACCAGGGCGTGCGGCTGGTGAGCTACGCCATGCACTGGATCAAGGCCGAGATCCACGAGTACATCCTGAAGAACTGGCGCATGGTGAAGGTGGCGACCACCAAGGCCCAGCGCAAGCTGTTCTTCAACCTGCGCTCCATGAAGCAGGGCTTCAAGGCCGAGGCGCTGGATGCCGATACGCATCGCGAGACCCTCTCGGAGCAGGAAATCGACCTGATGGCCGAGCAGCTGAACGTCAAGCGCGAGGAGGTCATCGAGATGGAGACGCGCCTGTCGGGCGGCGACATCCTGCTCGACCCCTCCCCCAGCGACGACGGCGAGCAGGCCTTCGGCCCCATCGCTTACCTGGCCGACCCGCGCCACGAGCCCACCGCGATGCTCGAGTCGCGCCAGCGCGACCGGCTGGCGACGGACGGGATTGCCCAGGCGCTCGACACCCTCGATCCGCGCAGCCGGCGCATCGTCGAGGAACGCTGGCTGCACGTGAACGACGATGGCTCGGGCGGCATGACGCTGCACGAGCTGGCGGCCGACTACGGCGTGAGTGCCGAACGCATCCGCCAGATCGAAGTGGCGGCAATGAAGAAAATGCGCAAGGCCCTGGCCGAGTACGCCTGAGCTCGGGCGACCTTCCCGCGCGCGGTCCCATAATCCGGGCGCGCATCCCCTTCGCGACGGGGATGCGCGCCCGGATTCATTTCTGCGGCCGGCCGCCCCGCGCCGCCGGTCCGACCACCACAGGAGACCCTTCCATGCCTCGCCCCTCCCCCGCCCGACGCAGCCTGCTCGCCCTTGCCGCACTCGGCCTGTCCGCCAGCTGCGGTCTGGCTGCCGCCCAGGGTGCGCCCGCCACGCCGGGCTGGCCGACCAAGACCGTGCGCATCATCGTCGGCTTCCCGGCAGGTTCCTCGCCGGACCTGACGGCGCGCACCTTTTCGGAGCCGCTGGCCAAGGTGCTGGGCCAGCCCGTCATCGTGGAGAACAAGGTCGGCGCGGGCGGCAACATCGGCGCCGACGCCGTGGCCAAGGCGCGCGACGACCACACCATCGGCCTGTTCATCAACGGCAACCTGACCATCGCCCGCCTGATCAATCCCCAGGTGCCCTACGACCCGGCGCGCGACTTCGCTCCGCTGACCCTGATCGGTGTCTCGCCGCTGGTGCTGACCGCGGCCGTCGGGCAGTCGGACGTGCCGGCCAGCGGCGACGCCCGCGCCTTCCTGGAGGCCGCGCGCAGCGCCGGCGACCGCTGGAGCTACGGCACGCCCGGCGTCGGCACCGTGGGCCACCTGGGCACGGAACTGCTCAAGGCGCGCACCGGCATCGACCCGGTGCACGTGCCCTATCCCGGCTACCCGCAGGTCGCCACCGCCATGGGCGGCGGCCAGCTGCAGATGGCCCTGCTGCCGCCGGCGCTCGCGCTGTCGCAGGAGCGCGCCGGCAAGCTCAAGCGCATCGGCGTGACTTCCGCCGGGCGCAGCACCCTGGTGCCGGAGGTGCCGAGCCTGTCCGAGGCCGGTGTGCGCGATTTCGAGTTGGAGATCTGGAATGCCTTTGCCGCGCCCGTCGGCATGCCGGCGGCGGTGCGGGCCCGCCTGTCCACCGTCCTCAGCGAGATCGCGCGCACTCCCGAAGTGCGCGAGAAGCTGTTCCAGCAAGGCTGGCAGGCG
>NZ_ALEE01000661.1 GCF_000282995.1 Melaminivora alkalimesophila | reverse complement strand
AGGCGGTCGGCTCCTCCGCCGAAGGCCTGGCCAACCGCATGCGGGCGGACACGGCCGCCATGGCGCGCGTGATCCGCGAGCAAAACATCAGCGCCCACTGAAGGGGCGGGCGCGCCAGGCGTGCCAGCGCCGCCCGCTGGCCGAGCAGGCGCGCTCAGCCCGCCTCGTCCAGCAGCGTGCGCACGTCCGCCAGCAGCGCCTGTGGGCCGCTGCCGTAGCGATGGTAGACGCGCAGGCGCCCGGCCGGGTCGTAGAGGTAGCTGCCGGCCGAGTGGTCCATGGTGTAGCTCGTCGGCGTCGGCCCGTCCACGCGCTTGTAGTAGATCTTGAAGTCCTTGGCGACGGCCGCCAGCTGTTCGGGCGTGCCCGACAGGGCGACGAAGCTCGGATCGAAGTTCGCCATGTAGGCCTTGAGTACCTCGGGTGTGTCGCGCTCGGGGTCGACGGTGACGAACACGCCCTGCAGCCGGTCGCCGCGCTCGCCCAGGGCCTCCTTGACCTGGGCCAGCTCGCCCATGGAGGTGGGGCACACGTCCGGGCACTGGGTGTAGCCGAAGAACACCACCACCACCTTGCCGGCGAAATCCTTCAGGCTGCGCGCCTGCCCATCCTGGTCGGTCAGCGGCAGGTCGCGCGCGTACTCGGCGCCGGTGACGTCGATGCCCTGGAAGGAGGCCGACGGCTTGGGCGAGCAGCCCGCGGCCAGCCCGCCCAGCGCCAGGGCCAGCCCCGCGCCGGCGATCCGCCGCCGGCGGGCAGAGAAAGGTCGAAACATGGTCTCGAAGCTCAAAGCAGGTAGTGGTCCACCAGCAGCGCAGCGAACAGCACGCTCAGGTGGATCAGGGAGAAACGGAATGTGCGGCGCGCCAGCTGGTCGGAGTAGTCGCGCCACAGCAGGAAGCCATAGACGCAGAAGCCGATGCCCAGGGCGACCGCAGCGATCAGGTAGATCCACGAGCTCATACCGTACACGAAAGGCATCATGCAGCCGGCGAACAGGATCAGGGTGTAGAGGAAGACCTGCAGCCGGGTGAATTCGTTCCCGTGCGTGACCGGCAGCATCGGCAGGCCGGACTTGCGGTAGTCCTCCACGCGGTACAGCGCCAGCGCCCAGAAGTGCGGCGGCGTCCACAGGAAGATGATCAGGAACAGGATCATCGCCTCGGGGCCCACCTGGCCGGTCATCGCCGCCCAGCCCAGCACCGGCGGCATCGCGCCGGACGCGCCACCGATCACGATGTTCTGCGGCGTGAGCGGCTTGAGGATCACCGTGTAGACGACCGCGTAGCCGACGAAGGTGGCGAAAGTCAGCCACATGGTCAGGGGGTTGACCGCCAGGTACAGCAGCGCCGAACCGGCGGCGCACAGCAGCGCGGAAAACGCCAGCGCCTGGGCGCCGGACAGCTCCCCGCGCGCCGTCGGCCGCCACGCGGTGCGCTTCATGCGCGCGTCGATGCGCCGCTCGACCAGGCAGTTGAAGGCCGCTGCAGCCCCGGCCACCAGCCAGATGCCGGCGCTGGCCACCGCCATCATCGCCCACTGCGCCGCACTCGGCAGCCCCGGGACCGCGAGCACCATGCCGATGAAGGCACAGAAGACGATCAGCTGCACCACGCGCGGCTTGGTCAGGGCGTAGAACTGCGCCAGGCGCGACGGCATGGCCGCGGAGGCCGCCGGTCGGGGCGCCGGCGCAGCGGATGCAGGAGGCACGGGAGAAGGAGCAGGAGCAGCATTCATGGCACGAACTTCCGAAGCGCAACCGCGGCGGGCAAGGCCGGCCGGCGCGCGGCGCCGACCGCCCGGCTGCCCGACAGCACCCAGGTCAGCACCACGACCAGCGCCGCCGCGCCGCCGGTGTGCAGCACCGCCGCCGCGAGCGGCCAGCCGAGGATGACGTTGGACAGCCCGGTGCCCAGCTGCAGCAGCGCCAGTCCACCCAGCCAGCGCGCCTGCAGCCGCAGGCCCGGCTGTCGGCCCAAGCGCCAGGCGAGCCCACCCAGCGCCGCCAGCACGGCGTAGGCCGCCAGGCGGTGCGTGTAGTGGATGGCGGTGAGCGCGGCGAAACGGATGTGGCTGCCGTCCTGCAGCACGCCCAGGGGCCGCCAGAGCTGGAACGCCTCGGCAAAGTCCATCTCCGGCCACCAGCTTCCCTGGCACTGCGGAAAGGTGGTGCAGGCCAGCACGGCGTAGTTGGTGCTCACCCAGCCACCGAGCAGCACCTGCAGCACCACCAATGCGAGGGTAGCGGCCACGGCGGCCTGCA
>NZ_ALEE01000660.1 GCF_000282995.1 Melaminivora alkalimesophila | reverse complement strand
CAGCCAGACCGGCAGCGCGGCCAGCGCGCCGCGCTCCGCCCCCTGGCGCACCGCCTGCACGCACAGCAGCGCCAGCAGCACGACCCCGCCCAGCAGGTGCAGGGTGACGATGGCGGGAAACAGGCGCATGGTGACCGTGAGCGCGCCGAAAGCGCCCTGCAGGCAGACCCAGACCAGCGTGGCCGTCGCCCACCACGGGCTCAAGGGAGGCTCCTGCCCGCCCGGCGCACGCCGCCAGCGCCGCCATTCGCGCCAAGCCAGGGCTGTCAGGACGATGATCAGCACGCCCACACCGGTCGCCAGGTAGCGGTGCACCATCTCGACCCAGGCCTTGCCCAGCGTGACCGGCCCGCTGGGCAAGGCCTGCTGCGCCGCGTCGATCTGCGCGCGCGCCCCGACCGGGCTGGCGCTGCCGTAGCAGCCGGGCCAGTCGGGGCAGCCCAGGCCCGAGTCCGTCAGCCGGGTGAAGGCGCCGAACAGCACCAGGTCGAAGGTCAGGAACAGCGTCAGCACGGTCAGCGCCTGCAGGCGCGCGCGCCCGCCGCGCCCGCGGTTGCGGCGCCACACCCAGACCAGCGGCAGCAGCGCGATCGCCGTCCCGAGCGCCATCAGTTCCAGCACCGGCGCCAGGTCGTAGAGCGGCTGGCCCGGCATCAGCGCCCCGCCGTTTCGCTGCGCCCGGGCCGGTCCCAGGACGCCGAGGCGCGCAGCAGGCGGTCCAGGTCGCGCTTGGCCTGGGCCGCGCCCTTGCGGTCGAGCCGCGCGGGAAAGCGCATCATCCAGTTCCCGAAGGGATCGACCACGTAGATGTGAGCCCCCAGTCCCTCGCCGGGCGCCGGGGCGAGCCATTGCCCGAGCTGGTCGCGGTCCACGCGCAGCGCCGTTGCCTGGGCGACCGCCGGTGCGATGTCGGCCGGCACCGGCGCGTCGTCCGTGACCAGCCAGACCCAGTCCACGCGCTCCTTCTCGCGGCCCATGCTCTCGCGCAGCTGGCGCTGCAGGTACAGGTTGTTGCGGCAGTCGGCGTCGCATTCGGCGTCCGACGCACTCAGCAGCAGCCACTGGCCACGCAGCTCTCCCAGCAGGTGCGGCGCGCCGTCGAGGCCGCGCGCGCCGAGCGCCTGCGGCATCGGGCGCTGCGGCTCGATCAGCTCGCCGAAGTTGCGCCGCCCCTCCGGGCGGATCACGTAGTAGGTGAAGTAGGAGGCGATGACCGGCGCCGCGCAGAACAGCAGCAGGCCGATCATCTGCCAGCGCCCGCGCCGCGAGCGCTCCAGCCGCGCCAGCGCCTCGCCGGCGGCCGGCAACTCGTGCACGGTCAGTCCCAGGGGTTGCTGCCCGGATCGCATGTGCACCCCTTCAGGGCTGGCGGCGCCGGACGCGCCGCACGATTTGGAACCAGACATACAGGATCGACACCAGGGCACAGAGCCCGAACCATTGAAACGCGTAGCCGTAATGCTTGTCCACGCCATTGTCCACCGCCGGCCACGCGCGCTCCAGCCCCTCGGAGGCCGCGCCGGTCTGCAGCACCGTCAGCGGCAACAGCGGCAGCCCGGTCTGGGCGGCAAAGGCGGCGATCTGCAGATTCTGCCGGATGCGGCCGCCCGCCTCGGGGGCGCGATCGGGACCGAGCTCGTACAGCCGCCCCGGCTCTGCGGCGACCCGTCCCTGCAGCCGCACTTGCGCGTGCGGGGTCGGGACCTCGGGCAGCCGCGTGCGCTCCTGCCAGTCGCGCGGCGCCCAGCCGCGCTGCACCAGCACCACCGGCGCGCCGGCCGCGCCCTGCAGGCGCAGCGGCGTGAGCACATAGAAACCGGGCCGCCCGTGCATCTGCCGGTTGTCCAGGAAGACGGTGTGCTCCGGCAGCCACTGCCCCTGCAATTCGACCCGCCGATGCACCAGTCCCGAGGCCCCGGCGGAGTCCGCTGCGGCCGCCGCAAGCTCCCTGGCCCCCACGGGCGGCTCGGCGGCGCGCGCATCCATCTGCGCCTGCAGCGCCTGCTTCTGCGCCGCCCGCGCTAGTTGCCAGCGCCCGAGCGCCGCCGTGCCGGCCACGGCGGCGACCGTCACCAGGGTTACCAGCCAGAAACGCCCGTCGGCGCGCAGCGAAGCGCGTTCGGCCGGATAATTCCCGTTCATCACCCTTGCGCCCGGCCGCGCCGCCTCGCTGGCAGCGCCCCCATGCGGGCATGGACGCCACCATGAAGATCCTCGTTGCCCTGGCCTTTCTCGCCATCCTCGCCAGCCTGGGCTCGGCGCTGTTCTTCATGATGCGTGGCAGCCAGCCGGGCGAGGACGACCGCCAGCGCAGCGCGCGCATGGCCTGGTCGCTCGCGCTGCGCGTGGGCCTGTCGGTGGCGCTGTTCCTGTGCGTGCTGGCCGCCTGGAAGCTGGGCTATATCCAGCCGACCGGGCTGCGCTCCTCGGGCGGTTGAAGCCCCGCCCCGCGCCTCGCAGCGGAAAGAAAAAGCGCCTGGCGGCGCTTTTTTCATGCCAGGGTCTGCCCGGGCATCCATGTCACATCCAGTACACCAGGATGTACAGGCCGAGCCACACCACGTCCACGAAATGCCAGTACCAGGCGGCGCCCTCGAAGCCGAAATGGCGCTCGGCCGTGAAATGGCCGCTCTGCAGCCGCAGCGTGATGAAAAACAGCATCAGCATGCCCACGAAGACGTGGAAGCCGTGGAAGCCCGTGAGCAGGAAGAAAGTGGAGCCGAACACCCCCGAGCTCATCTTCAGGTTCAGCTCGGTGTAGAGGTGGTAGTACTCGTAGCCCTGCACGATCAGGAAGGTGACGCCCAGCAGCACCGTGATCCACATGAAGGCGATGGTTCGGGCGCGCTGGCCCAGGCGCAGCGCGTGGTGCGCGATGGTCAGCGTGACGCCCGAGGTCAGCAGCAGCGCCGTGTTGATGGTCGGCAGCCAGAACGGGCCGACGGTCTCGAAGGGCTCCACGGTGCCTGCCGGCGAGGCCGTCGCGCCGGCCGCGACGCTCGGCCAGACGGACTTGAAGTCCGACCAGATCAAGGCGTTCTCGACGTTGCCCAGTTCCGGCACCGAATGCGCGCGCGCCCACCACAGGGCCGTGAAGAAGGCGCCGAAGAACATGCACTCCGAGAAGATGAACCAGCTCATGCTCCAGCGGTAGGACAGGTCGATCTTGCGCCCGTAGAGACCGCGCTCGCTCTCGCGCGCGGCCTCGCGGAACCACTGGAACAGCACGAACAGCCACCAGGCGATGCCGAACCAGAAGGTCCACTTGCCCCATTGCTGGCCGTTGATCCACTGGCTCGCGCCAAGGATCACGAAGAACAGGCCGATGGCGGCGAGCACCGGGTGGCGCGACTCCGACGGGACGTAGTAGTAGGGCGTGGCGCCTGGGGTGGTTGCACTCATGTCAGCTCCTCGGTCTCAAAGTTCTGGTGGTCTCCGTCCATTCACTCACTCACCGCCTGCCCGCGCTCGCGCCGGTGCCCTTCAGGCCACCCACTTGACCACGGCGATCAACAGCAACACGAAGCCGAACAGCGCCAGCAGCCCCACCAGCACGATGTGCAGCGGGTGGATGCTCTGCAGGTCGCGCCGGTATTCCTTGCCGGCGCGCAGCCCGATCAGCGACCACGCCACGGCGCGCACCGAGCGCGCCAGCGACGCGCGCGGCGGCAGCGGGGCGTGGCGGTCGTCCTCGGGTCCGCTCATGTGCCGGCCTCCGCGGTCTGGGCAACAGGCGCGGCAGCGGCGGCCGGGGCAGGCGCAGCCGGCGTGCGGCCGCCGACCTCGAAGAAGGTATAGGACAGGGTGATGGTGGTCACGTCCTTGGACAGGCGCGGATCGATCACGAAGGCCACCGGCCATTCCTTCTTCTCGCCCGGGTCCAGCGTGTACTGGCTGAAGCAGAAGCACTCCAGCTTGGTGAAGTGCGGCGCCGCCTGGCGCGGTGCGTAGCTCGGGATGGCCTGCGCCGCCATGCGGCGGTTCTGCACGTTCTGGAAGGTGTACATCACGGTGGCGAGCTCGCCCGGATGCACCTGGATCGAGCGCTGCGCCGGCTTGAAGTCCCACGGGCCGCGCGCGTTCGCGTCGAACTCCACGGTGATGGTGCGGCTCTTGTCGACCTGGGTGTTGACCGGCACCCGCGTGAGCGGCCCGGCCGTCCCGTTGCCCGGCACCAGGCGCTCCGACAGCGTCAGGATGTTGATGCCCGTCGCCTCGCAGATGCGCTTGTAGATGGGGATGAGGGAGTAGCCGAAGGCGAACATGCCCAGCGTGATGACGGCCAGCTTGCCGACCATGCGCAGGTTCTCGTGCTTCACACCCATCGCTTCATCCCTTCCTTCACCCCAGCCAGGTCATGCGCAGCAGGAAGCCGAGGAAGAACACCAGCGCCAGCGACACCAGGATCAGCGCCAGTCGCAGGTTGGCCTTGCGCTTGTCTTCGGGCAGGGGCATGGCATCGTCCTCCTGGGCGTTCGGACCTTCAGCCGACCACGCGCGTGGCGGTGGCGTCGAGCTTCGGGGGCACCTCGTAGGTATGGAAGGGCGCTGGCGAAGGCACCTCCCACTCCAGCCCCTCGGCCCCCTCCCAGGGGCGCTGCGGCGCCGGCGCGCCGCGCCCGCGCATGGCCGGCAACACCACGAACAGGAAGAAGTACACCTGCATCAGCCCGAAGCCGAAGGCACCGACCGAGGCGAGCATGTTGAAGTCGGTGAACTGCATGGGGTAGTCGGCGTAGCGGCGCGGCATGCCGGCCAGCCCCAGGAAGTGCATCGGGAAGAAGGTGATGTTGAAGGTGATCATCGACAGCCAGAAGTGGATCTTGCCGCGTGTCTCGCTGTACATCACGCCGGTCCACTTGGGCGCCCAGTAGTAGTAGCCGGCAAACAGCGCGAACAGCGAGCCCGCCACCAGCACGTAGTGGAAGTGCGCCACCACGTAGTAGGTGTCCTGCAGCTGCACGTCCAGCGGCGCCACCGCCACGATCAGGCCGGTGAAGCCGCCGATGGTGAACACGAAGATGAAGCCCACCGCCCACAGCATGGGCGTCTCGAAAGTCATGGAGCCGCGCCACATGGTCGCCGTCCAGTTGAAGATCTTCACGCCCGTGGGCACGGAGATCAGCATGGTGGCGTACATGAAGAACAGCTGGCCCGTCACCGGCATGCCGGTGGTGAACATGTGGTGCGCCCAGACGATGAACGACAGGATGGCGATCGCCGCCACGGCATACACCATCGAGGCGTAGCCGAACAGGCGCTTCCTGCTGAAGGCCGGCACCACCTGGCTGACGATGCCGAACGCCGGCAGAATCATGATGTAGACCTCGGGGTGGCCGAAGAACCAAAAGATGTGCTGGTACATGATCGGGTCACCGCCGCCGGCGGCGTTGAAGAAGCTGGTGCCGAAATGCCGGTCGGTGAGCGTCATGGTGATGGCGCCGGCCAGCACCGGCATCACGGCGATCAGCAGGTAGGCGGTGATCAGCCAGGTCCAGCAGAACATGGGCATCTTCATGAGCGTCATGCCCGGCGCGCGCATGTTCAGGATGGTCACGATGATGTTGATCGCGCCCATGATGGAGCTGGCGCCCATGATGTGCAGCGAGAAGATCGCCACGTCCATGGACGGGCCCATCTGCAGGGTGAGCGGCGCGTACATGGTCCAGCCCGCGGCCGGGGCGCCGCCGGGCATGAAGAACGAGCTGACCAGCATGATGGCGGCGGGCACCAGCAGCCAGAAGCTGAAGTTGTTCATGCGCGCGAACGCCATGTCGGACGCGCCGATCTGCAGCGGCAGCATCCAGTTCGCAAAGCCCACGAAGGCCGGCATGATGGCGCCAAACACCATGATGATGCCGTGCATGGTGGTCAGCTGGTTGAACAGCTCGGGGTTGACCAGCTGCAGGCCGGGCTCGAACAGCTCGGCGCGGATCAGCAGGGCCAGGATGCCGCCGATCATCAGCATGGTGAAGGAAAACAGCAGGTACAGCGTACCGATGTCCTTGTGGTTGGTCGCGTAGACCCAGCGGCGCCACCCCGAGGGCGCTGCGTGGTGGTCGTGCGCACCGTGTGCGTGGCCCGCGCCACCGTGCCCGTGGTTGTCCAGAACTGCGCTCATGACTCGTTTCCTCGATGCGTTGGGCGTTGCGGGGTGCTTACTTGCCGCGCTGGGCGACGATCTCGGCCGGCTGCACGACCTGGCCGGTCTTGTTGCTCCAGGCATTCTTGGTGTAGCTCGCCACGGCCGCCAGGTCGGTGTCGCTCAGCTGCGCCCAGGAAGGCATGGCGCCGCCGGCAGCGCCGTGCAGCAGGATCTGGATCTGCTTGGTGTGGTCCTCGTCGAGCACGATGGCCGAGCCGTCGAGCGGCTTGATCGGCCCGGCGCCCTTGCCGTTGGCCTGGTGGCAGGCGGCGCAGTTGGCGGCATAGACCTTCTCGCCGCGCGGCAGCAGGTCGGCCAGCGCCCAGACCTTGTTCGGATCGTCCTGGCGCGCGGCGGCCTTCTTCTTCTGTTCGGCCACCCAGGCGGTGTATTCGGGCGCGGAGACCACCTTCACATGGATCGGCATGTAGGCGTGCTCCTTGCCGCACAGCTCGGCGCACTGCCCGTAGTAGTCGCCCACCTTCTCGGCGCGAAACCAGGTGTCGCGCACGAAGCCGGGAATGGCGTCCTGCTTGATGCCGAAGGCCGGCACCATGAAGGAGTGGATCACGTCGTTGGCGGTGGTGATGACGCGCACCTTCTTGCCCACCGGCACGACCAGCGGGTTGTCCACCTTGAGCAGGTAGTCCACCGGGGCGTTGGAGACGTCGCCGCTGTCGGACATCTGGCGGTGGCTGCTGTCGAGCGTCGAGATGAAGGCCAGGCCTTCGCCCTCGCCGGAGATGTAGTCGTAGCCCCACTTCCATTGGTAGCCGGTGGCCTTGACGGTGAGGTCGGCGTTGGTCGTGTCCTTCTGCGCGACCAGCACCTTGGTGGCGGGCAACGCCATCAGGACCACGATGATGAAGGGAATGACGGTCCAGGCGACCTCGACGGTGACGGACTCGTGGAAGTTGGCGGCCTACGCGCCGCGCGACTTGCGGTGGTGCCAGATGGAATAGAACATCACACCGAACACGCCAAGGAAGATGATGGTGCACACCACCAGCAGCATCCAGTGCAGGAAATGCTGCTCCTGCGCGATCCGGGTCACCGGGGGCGCCAGGTTGAGCTGCTTGACCGCCGGACCCCCGGGAAGGTCCTGTACCGCATGGGCCGACGTGGCAAGCCATGCACAGAGCACCAGCAGCGAAGAGCCCAGCCTGTTGGAAATGTGTTTCATAGTTCTCACTTTGCTTCCAAACCCCAGTCGACCGATCGCCGTCGGGCCGGGCACGCAGGCGCCCGTTCCGTGGTGTCACGATCCGGGCCGCGACATGGGCGGCCCGTTGTCTCCTTGATGCGGTGGGGGTGGCCCCGATCTCCGCTGCGCCCAGCATGCCCCAGCCCCGGACGGCGTGGCAATACACGTTAGCCCCGAGCGAGAGCAGCCAGGGATCGCGCGGGCACCGCAGCCGGTCAGGGAACGGGGGCGCGACCGGCGCCACGCCCTCTTCCCTGCCCTGCATGCGAAGCACCAGCCCGTCAACGGCGGGCCAGACCCGAACTTCCTATCCGCAAGCGAAATTTATTGTAGCTCGCATTGATCGAGGTCATTGACAGCGCGACCCCGCGCGTTCCACATTCAGGCCGCAGGGGGGCGTCCCGCCCGGAGCATGGAGCGCATGTCCTCGAGCGAGACGGCGCTGTGCCCCTCGACGCGCACGCGCGGCGGGGCCTTCACCGCGTGGCCGTAGATGATCTCGAAGGTCAGGGCGAGCTGGCCGCCGTGGCGCGCGTCGGCCAGTTCGGCGCCGATGCGGCGCTGCAGTTCCTGGTGCCAGCGGCGCCCACGCAGACCGGCGAACCGCCCCGGATGAAGGTTGCGCCCCAGCCCGCGCAGCTCGGCGAGCAGCCGCCCGGGCGTGGCGAAGGTGAGCGTGATGTGCTCCATGTCCATGACCGGATCGGCAAAACCCGCCCGCACCAGCATGTCGCCCCAGTCGTGCATGTCGGTGAAGGCGTGCGCGGGCTCCGGCCAGCCCGCCCGGGCATACAGGGCGCGCAGCTCGCGCAGCGTGTCCGGGCCGAGGCAGGAAAACATCAGGTAGCCGTCCACCGCCAGCGCCCGTTGCCATTGGGCGATGAGCGCCTGGGGATCGGCCGCCATGTGCAGCGCCATGTTGGCCCACAGCAGCTGCACGCTGCCCTCGGCCGGCGGGCCGAAGTGCACCGGCGCGCCGGTCCAGCGCGCCGGGCTCCACCAGCGCCGGCCCAGGCGCTGCCGTGCCAGCGCCTCCCCCTGCGCCGACGAGGTCTCCGCCACCTGCACCGCGGCCTCGGGCAGCTGCGCCGCCACCAGGGCGTGGCCTTCGGTGCCGCCGCGCAGCGGGTCCCAGTCGCACCAGCTGGTGGGCGCCTTGACGATCCACGAGAGGCGCTCCTGCATGCGCCGCGCCACTTCCTCATGCAGCCAGGGCGAGGGCTCGGCGACGCGGGCGTGCCAGCGGGCGGCGGCGACGGGATCGATGGTGGGCGGCAGGGACTCGGGCATGGTGGCGGCCGGGGCGCGCGGCAGGCGGAAAATGCGGTGCCGGGCAGTATATTGAGGCCATGCAGACCGGCTCTGTTTCAGGTTTTGCGGCGCGCTGGCGGGCGGCCCTGGCGCGCGCCC
>NZ_ALEE01000659.1 GCF_000282995.1 Melaminivora alkalimesophila | reverse complement strand
GCGCCCTGCCCAGCCAGTGCGCGCTGTGCCACGCCTGGCCGGCAGAGCGCGTGTGCCAGAGCTGCCGCCAGCGTTTCGCCCGTCCGCAGCTGCGCTGCGTGCGCTGTGCGGCCGTGCTGGCGCGCGCGCAGGCCGACTGCCGCTCCTGCGGGGACGAGGCCCCGCCGCTGGACGCGTGCTGCGCGGCCGTGGACTACGGCTACCCGTGGAGCGAGCTGCTGGCGCGCTTCAAGTTCGAGGGCGACATCGGCTGGGCCGCGCCGCTCGCCCAGCTGTGGGAGGGGGATGCGCGGGTGGAGGAGCTGCTGGCGTGCGCCCAGCTGGTCCTGCCGATTCCGCTGGCCGCGGCACGCCTGCGCACGCGCGGCTACAACCAGGCGCTGCTGCTGGCGCGTGCGCTGCGGCCGCCGGCCCCGGTGCGCAGCGACGTGTTGCTGCGCGTGCGCGCGACCGTGGCCCAGAGCTCGCTGGCGCGCGAGCGCCGTGCGGCCAACCTGCGCGGCGCCTTTGCCGTGGCCGAACCGGCCCGCCTGGGCCTGCGCGGCCGGCGCGTGCTGCTGGTGGACGACGTCATGACCACCGGCGCCACGCTGCACACCGCCGCCCGCACCCTGCGCGCCGCCGGCGCGTCCTGGGTGGGAGCGCTGGTGTTGGCACGCACGCCCTGACGATACGATTCATTACCATTGCGCCGAGATGGACAAGTCCGCACCCGCCCCTCTCGCCGCTTTCGCCGCCACAATGCGGGCGCCATGTTCCACATCGTGCTCATCGAACCCGAGATTCCGCCCAACACCGGCAACGTGATCCGGCTGTCGGCCAACGCCGGCTGCACCCTGCACCTGGTCGAGCCCCTGGGCTTTTCGATGGACGACGCGCAGCTGCGGCGCGCCGGGCTGGACTACCACGAATACGCCCGGGTGCGCCGCCATGCAGGCTGGACAGCGCTGCTGCGCGAGGAAGAGCCCGATCCGGCGCGCATCTTCGCCCTGACGACGCACGGGGAGCGAAGTGTCCACGACACCGGCTTCCTGCCTGGGGACTGGCTGGTCTTCGGCGCCGAATCGCGCGGTCTGCCGCAGGCCCTGCGCGAGAGCTTCCCGCCCGACCAGCGGCTGCGCCTG
>NZ_ALEE01000658.1 GCF_000282995.1 Melaminivora alkalimesophila | reverse complement strand
GTTTCCTGGTGCCTGCCGCAGCCGCCGCGGGCGCGTCCAGCCCGGCGAGCGCCTCTCAGGCGGCAGCGCCGTAGCTGCGCACCAGCGCCTCGGCCACGCAGGCCGGCTTGTCGCCACCCTCGCGCTCCACGCTGACGAGCCACGTCATCTGCACCCCGTCCGGCTCGATCGCCTCGGCCGCCGCCAGCGACAGGCGCGCGCGCAGGCGGCT
>NZ_ALEE01000657.1 GCF_000282995.1 Melaminivora alkalimesophila | reverse complement strand
AGGCGCCTGCCGGCCGGCACCGGCGAAGGGAAGCGCACGCGGTTGAGGCCGTAGTTCACGCCCATCTTGGCGCCTTCCACGTCGAAGGCCTGTTCCATGAAGCGCGGCAGCAGCGACAGCGTCAGGAAGCCATGGGCGATGGTCGCCCCGAAAGGGCCCTGCGCGGCGCGCGCCGGATCGGTGTGGATCCACTGGTGGTCGCCGGTGGCCTGGGCGAACTGGTCGATCTGCGCCTGCGTGACCTCGATCCAATCGGTCACCGCGATCTCCTGACCGACAGCGGCCAGCACTTCGGAGTAAGAGCGGAAGGTCTTTTTCATGCGGCGCAATGTAGCGAGCGCCGCGGCCGGGGCGTGTCCAGTGGGCGACTGCGTGCTACGCTGCCCGCATGTTCCAACCCTCCCAAGCCGACGTGCGGCGCTTCTTCTGCGCCGCCCACGCCAAGCAGCAGGCAGGCCAGCCCATGGAAGCCATCGAGACGCTGGCCGGCCTGTGGACCGCCGAGCACCCCGAATACCACGCCGAGCTCTCGGACCCCGAGGCGGCCGTGGCACGCGTCTACGCCGAGGGCTCCGACCAGGCCAATCCCTTCCTGCACCTGTCCATGCACCTGTCGATCAGCGAGCAGTGCAGCATCGACCAGCCGCGCGGCATCCGCCAGGCGGTGGAACTCCTGGCGCGGCGCCTGGGCTCGTTGCACGAGGCGCACCACGTTGCCATGGACTGCCTGGGCCGGATGCTGTGGGAAGCGCAGCGCGCCGGCCGTGCGCCGGATGGCGAGGCTTACGTGGCCTGCGTCCAGCGGCGCGCGACCGCGGACTGAGCCGGGCCACGCGCAGGCACAGGTGCGGGACGCCCGACCCTGCCCGCAGACGGCAGCACCAGCACGTCGCAGGCCACGGCCGCTTCCCCCGTCAGCAGCCTGGGCACGGCGCCGGGGCGCAGGCCCTCCAGCAGCGGGTGGCGCGGGCGGTGGGCGAGCGCCACCAGGTCGGCCGCCACGCTGTGCTGCTGTACCGCCAGCTGGCGCACGGCGTCGGCGCCGCGCAGCGCGAGGTCCACGCGGTTGCGCCGCGCGTCGAAGGCATCCGAGACGTACAGCTCGCGCAGGGCGGCATGCGGCACAGCCGGCGGATGGCGCAGGGCCCGCTCGAAGGCGGCGCGGCAGCGCAGGCCCCGGGGCTGTGCGGCATGGAAGAGCTCCAGCGCCGCGCGGGGCTGGAGCCCGCCCGCACAGCGCAGCAGCGCCCCGCCGGCATCGTGGCGGGCGTCTACCAGCACGTGGGCATAAGGTCTCTCGGCCGGACGGCGCACCAGCAGCACCGGGCAACGGGCCGCGCGCAGCAGCTGCAGCAGCGCCATCAGCTGCCTGAACGGGCGCAGGCCACGGTCCGCTGCGCGGGCGTCGCCGTCCAGAACGACCAGGTCGGCCTGCCCGGCGGCGTCCAGCACGGCGCGCGCCCTGCCCGCTCCCGCGGCGGGCAGCGGCAAGGCCTGCACGTGCGGCAGGCGGTGGCGCCGGGCGAGCTGCCGGGCGCGCTGTGCCAGCCGCTCGGCCGGGCCGGTGGGCTGCCCACGCCCTTGGTCGCCGACGAACACCAGCTCCAGCGCGGCGCCATGCTCGGCAGCCAGCAGGGCGGCGCGATCCAGTGCCTGTTCGGCAGGGCGGGAAAAATCGGTGGCGGCAAGGATGTGCTGCAAGCGCAAGGCGGATACCTCCTTCGGGACAGGGGCGGGCAAGAAAAGCACGGCGGCCGGCCCGGTCGGGGCCCAGAGAAGGGACACGCACGGAGCCGCAGCCGGGCGACGGGGCTGCACGGGGGCGGAGCCAGGACAGAGGGCCGCATAGGCCACGGCGGCCGGCCACAAGCGGGCCATGGGATCGACCGCCCAGACCA
This sequence comes from Melaminivora alkalimesophila, assembly GCF_000282995.1. GTDB lineage: Bacteria > Pseudomonadota > Gammaproteobacteria > Burkholderiales > Burkholderiaceae_C > Melaminivora > Melaminivora alkalimesophila. The sequence continues at coordinate 4,205 of NZ_ALEE01000657.1, read as the reverse complement.
CGGTCAGCGTGGACGGCTGGCATCCGGGCGGGCCAGGCGGCTGAAGCGCCGGCCGCGGATCCCGCTTATTGTACGAAAACAACAGCCCCTTGACAAGGCCTTCGATCCGATGCCTGCGGAAAACGTCCCAATGGCTGCAGTAGAGGGCAAGAAGCCCGCAGATGCGGGCTTTTCGGTCGGTCTCGGAGGGCAGGTCTTCAGCGGAAGCGCGATTGCGGCACCACCTTCAAGTCCCCCTCGAGCGAGCCCAGGTAGCGCGCCATCTCCTTGAGCTCGGCGTTGCTGAACTGCTTGGCGATGCCCGCCATGACGCCATTGCTGCGCCCCACGTAGGCGCTGGGGTCGTGCTTGTAGGACTTGAGGGCGACGAACAGGTAGTCGGCGTGCTGCCCGGCAATCTTCGGGTAGGAGCCGTCGATGGGTTTGGAAAAGTTGTCGCCGTGGCAGGACACGCAGGCACCCTTTTGCAGCAGCTGCGCCACCTGTCCACTCGGCTCGCGCGCAGCCTTGGCGCCCCCCTCGCCCCCGCCCTGCGCCGCGTAATAGGCCGCCAGGTCGGCGATGTCCTGCTCCGACAGCGAGTCGGCGATGCTGCGCATGGTGGGGTGGCGCCGCTCGCCCTTCTGGTAGGCGTGCAGCGCCGCGGCGATGTAGCCTGCGTTCTGGCCCGAGATCATCGGCACCTTGTGCACTTCGGGGAAACTCGCCTGGTAGCCGGGGATGCCATGGCAGCCGATGCACATGGCGACCTTGCCGGCGCCGGCGCCCGCGTCGCCCTTGATGTCCTGGGCGCTTGCTGCGCCGGTCGCCCACGCGACAGCGAGGCCAAAGATGGTGATCCAGGTTTTTTTCATTTTGCGCGCACAATCAGGTGATTGGTTGTCTCGGCGTTGGTGAAAAAAGATTATAGCGACCGGCTGTCAAGCCTCTTTGTCAACGCTTTCCCTTGTTTTCCTCCCATTTTCAAGCTCCATGAAGTTTCAAGGCTCCGAGAACTACGTCGCCACGCAGGACCTGATGCTGGCGGTGAACGCCGCCATCAAGCTGCAGCGCCCGCTGCTGGTCAAGGGCGAGCCCGGCACCGGCAAGACGCTGCTGGCCGAGGAAGTGGCGACGGCCCTGGGCATGCCGCTTTTGCAGTGGCACATCAAGTCCACCACCAAGGCCCAGCAGGGGCTGTACGAGTACGACGCCGTGAGCCGCCTGCGCGACTCGCAGCTGGGCGACGAGCGCGTCAAGGACATCCAGAACTACATCGTCCGTGGCGTGCTCTGGCAGGCCTTCACGGCCGACGAACCCGTGGCGCTCTTGATCGACGAGATCGACAAGGCCGACATCGAATTCCCCAACGACCTGCTGCGCGAGCTCGACCGCATGGAGTTCTACTGCTACGAGACGCGCGAGCTGATCCGTGCCAAGCACCGCCCGCTGGTCTTCATCACTTCCAACAACGAGAAGGAGCTGCCCGACGCCTTCCTGCGCCGCTGCTTCTTCCACTACATCAAGTTCCCCGAGCCGGAGACCATGAAGAAGATCGTGGACGTGCACTTCCCGACGCTCAAGAGCGGGCTGCTCACGGCGGCGATGAAGACCTTCTACGACATCCGCAACCTGCCGGGCCTGAAGAAGAAGCCCTCCACCAGCGAGTTCATCGACTGGCTGAAGCTGCTGCTGGCCGAGGAAATTCCGCTGGAGGCGCTGCAGTCGGCCGACAACAAGGTGTCGGTGCCGCCGCTGGTGGGGGCGCTGCTCAAGAACGAACAGGACGTGAGCCTGTTCGAGAAGCTGGTCTTCATGAACCAGCGCAACCGCTGAGCGCAGCGCCGAGCGGAGCGGAGCGCCATGGCCTTCGTCGAGCCCGTCACCCTGCAGGGGCGGGGCCTGCGCCTGGAGCCGCTGGCGCTGCGGCACGAGGCCGGCCTCGCGCAGGCCGCCGCCGACGGCAAGTTGTGGCGCCTGCGCGTGACCTCCGTGCCGGCGCCGGGCGAGGAGCGCGCCTACATCGAGCAGGCGCTCGCGATGCGCGAGGCCGGACACCGGCTGGCCTTCGCGGTCATCGACGAGGCGAGCGGCCGCGTCGTGGGCAGCACCAGCTACCACGACATCCTGCCGGCCGTGCGGCGCGTGGAGATCGGCTGGACCTGGTACGCACAGGGCGTGCAGCGCACGCACGTCAACACCACCGCCAAGCTGCTGATGATGGGCCACGCCTTCGACGCACTGCAGTGCCAGGTGGTGGGCTGGCGCACCGACAATTTCAATTTCGCGTCCCAGCGCGCCATCGAGCGGCTGGGCGCCCTCCGGGACGGCGTGATCCGCGGCCATGCGCTGCGCCGCGACGGCACCATCCGCGACACGGTGATGTACAGCATGCGCGCCGGCGAATGGCCCGAGGCGCGCGCCCAGCTGCTGTACCGCCTGGAGCGCCACGCCGCCGGACCCCAGGCTGGAAGCCCCTGACATGCTGATCGACTTCTTCTACGCCCTGCGCGCCGGCAAGCTGCCGGTGTCCGTGCGGGAATTCCTGACCCTGCTCGAAGCCCTGCAGGCCGGCGTGGCCGGCCCGAACTCCGACGACGCCTGGAGCATGGAGGACTTCTACCACCTGGCGCGCACCACGCTCGTCAAGGACGAGAAGCACTTCGACAAGTTCGACCGCGCCTTCGCCGCGTATTTCAAGGGCGTGGAGCTGCTCACCGACATCACCAAGGAGATCCCGGCCGACTGGCTGCGCCAGATGCTCGAGCGCGAGCTCACGCCCGAGCAGAAGGCCGCCATCGAGAAGATGGGCTGGGACGAGCTGATGGAGACGCTCAAAAAACGCCTGGAAGAGCAGAAGGGGCGCCACGAGGGCGGCAGCAAGTGGATCGGCACCGGCGGCACCAGCCCCTTCGGCCACGGCGGCTACAACCCGCAGGGCATCCGCATCGGCGGGCCGGGGCGCAACCGAAGCGCCGTGAAGGTCTGGGAGCAACGCGCCTACCGCGATTACGACGACACGCAGGAGCTGGGCACGAGGAACATCAAGGTCGCGCTGCGCCGCCTGCGCAAGTTCGCCCGCACGGGCAGCGAGCTGGAGCTGGACCTGCCCGACACCATCCGCTCCACCGCCGCCAACGCCGGCTGGCTGGACCTGAAGATGGTGCCCGAGCGGCACAACAACGTGAAGCTGTTGCTGCTGATGGACGTGGGCGGCACCATGGACGAGCACATCCAGCGCGTCGAGGAGCTGTTTTCGGCCGTGAAGGCCGAGTTCAAGCACCTGGAGTTCTACTACTTCCACAACTGCGTCTACGACTTCATGTGGAAGAACAACCGCCGGCGCTTCGCCGAGAAGTTCCCGACCTGGGACATCATCCGCAAGTACAACAAGGACTACAAGCTGGTCTTCGTGGGCGACGCGACCATGAGCCCCTACGAGATCCTGCAGCCCGGCGGCAGCGTGGAATACCACAACGAGGAAGCAGGCGCGGAGTGGCTGCAGCGCCTGACCAACGCTTTTCCGAAGCACGTGTGGATCAACCCCGAGCCGCAGGGCGTGTGGCAGTACCGCCAGAGCATCGCCATCATCCAGCAGCTGATGGGCCACCGCATGTTCCCGCTGTCGCTCAAGGGGCTGGAAGACGCGATGCGGCTTTTGTCGAAATAATCCACCCGTGCCCTTCCTCGTCCGACCCCCGCCCCCGCCCCGCAATGCGCCGCGCTGGCCGGCGTTGCTGCTGTCGCTGTGCCTGGCCGTGGCCGCCCTGCCCGGCTGCAGCCTGCTGCGCGGCGAGCAGGCGCCCGCGGGCAGCGAGGAAGGGGCGATCGCCACGGACGCCCCGGAAGGCAGCGGACCGGACGCCTTCGCCCTGCAGGTGCAGGCCGAGGACAAGCAGGTGCGCGAATACCTGGAACGCCACATGGAGCTGCAGCGTTTTCGCCACTTGCCCGACCTGCAGGAAGGCGAGCTGCGCCGCCTGCTGGGCGCGGCCGAGGCCAATGTGCGCGAGCTGCTGGCGACGCTCGGCTATTTCAGCCCGGAGATCGCCATCGCCCTGGAAGGCGGCGACGCGCCCCCACCAGCGGGCGCGGCCACCGAGGAGGCCGGCCCGCCCGCGCCGGCGCGCAGCATCCGCGTGGCCGTGGAGCCGGGTCCGCGCACGCACATCGCCAGCACGCGCATCGAAGTGCTGGGCAGCGACGCCACAGGCGGCCGGCCGGAC
>NZ_ALEE01000656.1 GCF_000282995.1 Melaminivora alkalimesophila | reverse complement strand
GGCCGGACGCCGCCGAGCTGCTGGCGCGGCAGGAGCGCCTGGAGCGCAGCTTCGGCCTGCAGCCGCGCGCGCCCTTCACCCAGCGCGACTGGGACGATTCCAAGTCCCAGGCGCTGCGCCAGCTGCAGACCGACCGCTACGCGCTGGCGCGCGTGCAGCGCAGCCGCGCCGAGGTGGATGCCGACCGCGCCGAGGCGGCGCTGCAGGTGCAATACGCGCCCGGGCCGCTCGTCACCTTCGGCGCGGTGCAGGTGCGCGGCAGCGAACGCTACGATCCCGACGGCGCGCGCCGCCTGGCGCGCCTGCCCACCGGCGCGCCCTACAGCGAGCAGCAGCTGCTCGACGCGCA
>NZ_ALEE01000655.1 GCF_000282995.1 Melaminivora alkalimesophila | reverse complement strand
GCAGCGGCTGGCCAGCAGCGGCTACTACGACGCCGTGTTCCTGGCGCTCGACACCGAGGGCGTGGACCGCGACAGCGCCAGCGCCGCCGTGCCGGTGGTGGCGCAGCTGCGCGAGGCGCCGCTGCAGAAGGCGGTGTTCGGCGTGGGCTTTTCCACCGACGCCGGCCCGCGCGCCTCGCTGGACCACACGCACAACCGCCTGCCCGGCATCGGCTGGCGCGCCCTGAGCAAGATCGAGTACAGCGGCAAGCGCAAGCACCTGTCCACCGACTGGACGGCGCTGCCCGACGACCACGGCTGGCGCTGGTTCACGGGTGCCAACCTGCTGCGCGAGACCACCGGCAGCTACGAGGTCAACAGCACGCGGCTGCGCGCGGGGCGCAGCAAGAACGCCGACCACATCGACCGCAGCTACTTCCTGCAGCTGGACGCCGCCAAGAACCAGGGCCCCGAGGCGCCGCCCTCGAGCAGCGCGCTCACGGCCAACTACGGTTGGACGGGGCGTTATTTCGACGATGCGAACAACCCGACGCGCGGCTTCGGCCTGGCGGCCGAACTGGGCGCTGGCTACACCCTGCACCCACAGCGCGACCCCTTCACGCGCGTGCGGCTGCGCTGGCAATCCTTCATCGGCACCGGTCGGGTGGACATGGGCGAAGGCATCCGCCGCGACAGCCGCGTGTCGCTGCGCGCCGAGGGCGGCGCGGTGCTGGCGCGCGAGGCGGCGAACATCCCGGTCACGCAGCTGTTCCTGACCGGCGGCGACACCACGGTGCGCGGCTACGGTTGGCGCAAGATCGGCGCGCGCACGGATGCCGACACGGTGTATGGCGGCCGCTACCTGGCGGTGGGCAGCGTCGAGTGGCAGCGGCCGATGGTCGTGCGCGGCAACCGCACGGACTTCGAGAGCGCCCTCTTCATCGACGCCGGCGCCGTGGCCGACAAGCCGGGCGAGATGCGCCTGCGTGTGGGGGTCGGCGGCGGACTGCGCTGGCGCAGCCCGGTGGGGCCGCTGCAGGCCGACCTCGCCTACGGCCTGAAGTCCAAACAGGTGCGGCTGCACCTGCAGCTGGGCTACACCTTCTGACGCTCCCATGGCCCGAAGCGATCCTGCCCTGTAGCCCTGGGCCGACACACACTGCCTCCGCACGGCGGTAGACGCG
>NZ_ALEE01000654.1 GCF_000282995.1 Melaminivora alkalimesophila | reverse complement strand
CGGTAGACGCGCTTGCCGCCGCCTGCCATGCTCGCCTTCCATGCCCTCTGACCAGTCTCCCGATCCCTATGCCGCCGCCGTGGCGCCGGCTCCGACGCCACCCCCCCGGCGCCGCTGGCGGCTGCTGGGCCGGGTGCTTGCCGTGCTGGCGCTGCTGCTGGTGGGGCTGCTCGCGGTGGGCTGGTGGTGGGCCGGCAGCAGCACTTCGCTGGCGACGGCGCTGGCGCGTGCGGCCGCCTACTTGCCGGCCGGCCAGGAGCTGCAGACGCGCGACGTGAGCGGCTCGCTGCGCACCGGCGGGCACATCGGCTGGCTGCGCTGGAGCAGCCCGGGCCTAGCGGTGGAGGTCGAGGACGCTCAGATCGGCTGGAAGCTCGCTCCGCTGCTGCAGCGCCAGGTGCAGCTCGGTGAGGTACACGCTGCGAAAGTCACGATCACGCCACAGGGCGAGGCAGAAGAGGAGGAACGCACCGAGCCACTGCAGGAGCTGGTGCTGCCCGTGCAGGTGGACCTGCCGCTGCGCATCGACCAGCTGGTCTGGAGCGGCCGCGGCGCAGATGCAGAGCCGCTGGTCATCGAAGGACTGGAAGGGCGGTACCGCTACGATGGCAGCGAGCACCGGGTCGAGATCGGGCACGTGGCGCTGGCCCAGGGGGAATACACGCTCCAGGCCACGCTCGGCGCGCATGCGCCCATGCCGCTGGATGCGACGCTCGACGGCACGGTGCGCACTGCCGTGCCCGGCAGCGAGCAAGCCCTCGCCGCCCGGGCGCATGCGCGCATCACGGGCACGCTCGCCACCGAGGCGGCGCGCCTGCAGGTGGCGGCCCGGTTGCGCCAGGCCACCGCGCCCGGCGAGGCGCAGCCGGAAGACGCCCTGAGCGTCGATGCCCAGGCACAGATCGCGCCTTGGGCGGAGCAACCGGTGGTGGCGGCCGATGCCCGCTTCCAGGCGCTGGACCTGGCGGCGCTGTGGCCGCAGGCGCCCGC
>NZ_ALEE01000653.1 GCF_000282995.1 Melaminivora alkalimesophila | reverse complement strand
GGCCGCCGCGGCCCCGACGCTCGCCGCGGCCGCCGGCCAGCAGAACCTGATGCACGAGCTGCAGTCCATGAAGGACCTGATCGAGGAGCGCTTCAACACCCTGGCCTGGCTCGGCCAGGCGCGCCAGAACCCGATCCAGTCGCAGCTCATGCTCAAGCTGATCCGCGCCGGCTACTCGCCCGCGCTGGCGCGCGCCGTGCTCGAGCACCTGCCCGAGCAGCTGGGCGCGGCGGACGCCATCCGCTGGCTGATGGAAGTCCTCGAGCGCAACCTGCGCACCGACGCGCAGGCGCTGCCGCTGTACGAGGAGGGCGGCGTCTGGGCGCTGGTCGGCGCCACCGGCGTCGGCAAGACCACCACCACCGCCAAGCTGGCCGCGCTGTGCGCGCGCATCCACGGCCCGGCCAGCGTCGGTCTGATCACGCTCGACACCTACCGCATGGGCGCGCACGAGCAGCTGCGCTCCTACGGCCGCATGCTCGGCGTGGTGGCCCACCTGGCGCACGACCGTGCGGCGCTGCAGGACCTGCTGGGGCTGCTGTCGTCCAAGAAGATGGTGCTGATCGACACCACCGGCGTCGCGCCGCGCGACCCGCGGAAGCGCGACCTGCTGGGGCTGCTGGACCTGCCGGGCGTGCGCCGCCTGCTGGTGCTCAACGCCAGCAGCCACGGCGACACGCTGGATGAGGTGATCGGCGGCTTCAAGTCCAGCGGCTCGCAGCAGGCGCTCCTGTCCAAGGTGGACGAGGCCGTGAAGCTCGGCCCGGCGCTGGATGCGCTGATCCGCCACCAGATGGTGCTGCGCGGCGTGACCAACGGCCAGCGCGTGCCCGAAGACTGGGAAGCGGCGCAGGCCGGCAAGCTGGTGGCCGCCTCCATGCGCACCAGCGTGCGCTCGGCCTTCGACCCCAAGGAGGCAGAGCTCAATTTCTTCTTCTCGCCCGCAGCCGCAACCGCGGAGGTGGGGCTGCAGCAGGGGCTGGCCGATGTGGCATGACACCGCCCCGCACCAGGCAGCCGGGCTGCAGCGGCTGATGGCCGAG
>NZ_ALEE01000652.1 GCF_000282995.1 Melaminivora alkalimesophila | reverse complement strand
TGATGGCCGAGCAGCCGCTGCGGCTCTTGCCCGTGGTCTGCCCGGCCACGCCGAACCCCGCGGCGCTGGAGCTGCTGTGGCAGCTGTGCGCCGTGCTGCAGCGCTTGTCCTACCCGGTCATCGTGCTGGACGGCAGTGCCGCCGAGGGGCGTCACGCGCCCGGGCTGGCCGAGTTGCTTGCCGGCATGCCCTGGCCCGGCGAGCCCGACCCGGGCGCCAGCTCGGCGCTCGCCATCGTCCCGGCTGCGCGCGGGCTGGCCCGCCTCGCCCGGCGCGACCGCTCGACCGGCGCCGCCGATCCCCTGGCGCCCCTGGCGCCCCTGTTTCGCAACTACGCGGCGGTGGCCCTGCACGCCAGCGCCGAGCAGCTCGCCCCGCTGGTGCAGCACCGGCGCGATTGCGTGCCGCTGGTCGTGACCGGCCCGCGCGCGCGCGGCATGGTGGCCGGCTACCGCCAGCTCAAGCACCTGGTGCTGCATGCCGCGATCTCTCGCTGCATGGTCGCCGCGCTGCGCCCGCACGCCGTGCCAGCCGCCGACCGGCAGACGACCGAGGCGCTGCAGGCCCTGCAGCGCAGCGCGCGCCAGCATCTGGGCCTGCGCTGCCACGGCACCGTCGTGGCCCCCGGACGCCTGCAGGACATCCAGCGCCTGGCCTTGCAACTGCTGGAGAACGGCTGCACCATGGACACGGCCGGCGAACGCCAGGGGGGCTGCCTGCCCTTCGGGCGGGACGCGTGCGCCTCCTTCTTCCCGGAATGCAGCCACTGACAAGAAGCACGATGTACACCGCGAAAGGCCAGCTCGACCGCGACGCCCTCTTTCACCAGCACCTGCCGCTGGTGCGGCGCATCGCGCACCACATGATCGCCAAGCTTCCGGCCAACGTCGAACTGGACGACCTGATCCAGGTCGGCATGATCGGCCTGACGGATGCGCTGTCGCGCTACGAGGTGGCGCAGGGCGTGCAGTTCGAGACCTTCGCCAGCCAGCGCATCCGCGGCGCCATGCTCGATGAGCTGCGCGCCGGCGACTGGATGAGCCGCAGCTCGCGCAAGAGCCAGAAGGAGATCGAGCAGGCCCTGCACCGCGTCGAGCAGCGCCTGGGGCGCAGCCCGCTGGAGTCGGAGATCGCCGAGGAGCTGGGCATCAGCCTGCAGGACTACCAGACCCTGCTGGGCAAGGTGCGCGGCACGCAACTGGTGTATCTGGAGGACATGCACCGCGGCAGCGAGGAAGACGAGGGTTTCCTGGACCGCCATGTCGCCGACGACGCCGCCGACCCGATGGCGCTGCTGCGCGACCAGCGCCTGCGCGCCTCGCTGGTGGCCGCCATCCAGGCGCTGCCCGAGCGCGAGCAGTACATCATGGGCATGTACTACGAGCAGGACATGAACCTCAAGGAGATCGCCGCCGTCCTGGGCGTGACCGAGTCGCGCGTCTGCCAGCTGCATAGCCAGGCGATCGCGCGCCTGCGCACCAAGATGCGCGCCCACTGAGAGGCGCCGGGCCGCCTGCCGGTGCCTGCGTCCCGTCCCGTATGCGGACGGGGGTGCGTTCAGCCCGGCGCGCGGTAGATGCGCGCCCCCGGCGCGCCCGCCCTGCCGGAATCCGGTCCGTAGGTCACGTCATCGAGCGGCGGCAGCAGGGATTGCGCCTGCTGCTGGGTCAGCGCGAGCGCCCGCGCCAGCTGGTCGCGCAGCTGCCCGAGCTGGCCTGCCAGGGCGCGCACCCGCGCTGCGTGCGTCGGCCCCAGCGGCTGGGCGGCTTGCAGCTGCAGCAACGCCGCGGCCGCCTCGCGCAGCCTTTGTGACCCCTGTTCCAGGGCCGGGGCGTCGGAAGACAAAAGCGCAGCCTGCAAGGCCTGCAGCTGCGCTTCGATGAGGGAGAGGGTGGTGTCTGGTTGCGCCGGCATGGCGCCTTTACCTTACAGCGTGGGCTCAGCCTTGCGGGGCGCTGCGCGACAGCACCTCGTAGGCGTTGGCCAGCAGCTTGTCGGCCACGGCCTCCGCATCGACGCGAAAGCTGCCGTTTTCGATAGCGGCCTTGACGGCCCGCACCTTGGCGGCGTCGAAGTCGGCGCTGCTGCGGCTGGCGTCCACCGCGCGGGCTGCGCTGGAAAGGGTGACCGGCACGCCGGCACTGGCGGCCGCGCCCGAGGAGGCGACGCGCGATGCTCCCTGGCTTGCGGCCTCGGCGGCCGGAGCGGGCGCTGCTGCCTTGGCCTGCTGCTGGCGGGCAGCGGCGGCCTGGGACGAACGCGCGTTGGCAAGTTCCGGGTTGTTTCCTATTTTCATCGCACTCTCCACAGTCCCTGCCTCAGATGGGGGTCCGTGGTTGTCTTTTCGACCCTTCGAGCGCGAACTTTAGGGCAATGTGGCCCACTGCGCTCAAAGGGCCGCCTGCACTGTCCCATCTTCAGAGACAGTCCCGCCCACGATACGACCATTGGCCATGCGGATGCGTACATTCTGCCCCACGGCGCCGGCCGTCAGGGCGCGGCCCGAGGACGTCACGGCGTAGCCCGGCCCCTGCACCACCACGCGCACCGGGCTGCCGGCCTTGAAGGCCTCGGGCGCGCGCACCATGCTCTGGCGCAGCGCCTGGCCGGCCTGCAGCGTGCGCGCAGCCGTCTGGCCGACCCAGTCCTCTGGGTTGGAGATGACGGCGGCCGGCTCGGCCGCCCAGTCCACCTCTGCCGGCACGGCGTCGTGCTCCGAGAGCGTCGCCCCGGCGGCCACGGGCGCGGCCAACACCCACGCCGGGCCGTAGGCGCGCACCGTGATCGGCAGGAACACGTTCCAGCGCGTCGCCCCCTGCACGCAGCGCAGGCCCAGCCGGCTGCGGCCCCACAGCCGTGCATTGGGGGGCAGATAGGGCTCGACCCGCTCGCAGGGCGCAAGGCGCAGGCGCGGATCCAGCGCCCCGACCTCGACCTCCATGCGCAGCGGCAGGGCGCTGGTGCCCTGCGCCTGGGCCAGGGCCTGGTCGGCCCATTCCTGCGTGAGGGCTGCCAGGTCCTGCGCCTGCCCGCCCGGTTGGGCATGTCCCAGGGCCGCACTGCCGAGCATGGCAGCCAGCAGCAGTGCCTTCGCAGCGCGGCGCGGCAGTATCGGATTCATGGCGCTCCTCCACGGGCGGGCGGGTGCGGGGAAGGCCCGGCCCCAAGTCATTTTCACGCCCTGCACTCTAGCCTCCGAGCGGCCCGGCAAAAGCCGCGAACAGCGGGCCGAAGCCTGCGCTCTTCCCCCTTTAGAAAAGGGCGCCGATTTCCATAATCGGTCCACGCCCAAAAGCGCGAACGCTGCTTCTCCACGCACCGCACGAGGTCCGATCCCATGCTCGACAAGCTCACCCAGCGACTGAACCTGCACGGCGATGCGTTGCTGCTGCGTGCCGAGCGCCAGCGCACCATCGCCAGCAACATCGCCAACGCCGACACGCCCGGCTACGTGGCGCGCGACTTCAAGTTCGCCGACGCCATGCGCGCCGTGGCCGACAGCCAGGCGGCTGCCGCCCACCCGGCGCGGCGCCACAGCACCAGCGATGCGCGCCACATCCCGCTGCCGGCCGTCGGCGAGGCGGGCGGCGCGGCCAGCACGCTGGGCTACGCCATGCAGTCGCAGCCCAGCCTGGACAACAACACCGTGGACATGGACCGCGAGCGCGCCGCGTTCGTGGACAACGCCGTGCGCTACGAGGCCACGCTGCGCTTCATCAACGGCCACGCCAAGACCATGCTCAGCGCCATCCAGGGCCAGTAAGCATCAAGGAGGCAGTTTCACCATGTCGATGTTCTCCATCTTCAACGTCTCGGGCAGCGCCATCAGCGCGCAGTCGCAGCGCCTGAACGTGGTCGCCAGCAACCTGGCCAACGTGGACGCCGTGGCCGGCCCGGACGGCCAGGCCTACAAGGCGCGCCAGGTGGTCTTCCAGACCGCCCCGATGGGCGCCGACAGTTCGGCCGGCGTGCGCGTGTCCTCCATCCAGGAAAGCGACGTGCCCGGCCGCCGCGTGCACGACCCGGCCAACCCCCTGGCCGATGCCGAGGGCTACGTGACGCATTCCAACGTGAACGCGGTGGAGGAGATGGTCAACATGATCTCCGCCTCGCGCTCCTACCAGAACAACGTCGAGGTCATGAACACGGCCAAGACGCTGCTGCTCAAGACCCTGCAGATGGGCCAGTAACCCCTGGCCACAACCGAAAGCCCGCCATGATCCTCAACCCCATCGGCACCACCGCCACGGTCAACTCCGGCGCCTCGGCCAACGCAGCCAACGACCCCGCGGCCATGCAGGACCGCTTCCTCAAGCTGCTGGTCGCGCAGTTGAACAACCAGGACCCGATGAATCCCCTGGACAACGCGCAGATGACCACCCAGATGGCGCAGATCAACACGGTGACGGGGATCCAGACGCTGAACCTCTCCATGCAGACCATGGCCGAGGAGTTCTCGACGATGCAGCAGATCCAGGGCATCTCGCTCATCGGCCGCTCGGTGCTCACCGAAGGCACGCGCATGAGCTTCAACGAGGGCACGGGCAAGGGCTACTTCAACCTGGAAGGCGCCGCGACGGATGTCAAGGTCGAGATCGTCACGCCCGGCGGCGTGGTCGTCGACACGGTGGCGATGGGCGCGCAGGACAAGGGCCGCCGCAGCTTCGAATGGGACGCCAGCAAGTACAGCGGCACGGCCAGCGACCTGCGCTTCCGCGTGACGGCCAGCAGCGGCGAGAAAGCCGTCACGGCCACGCCCTTGACGCAGTCGCAGGTCGTGGCCACCGGCTCCAGCGCCGGCGCGCTGACGCTGACGCTGGAAAACGGCGACACCGTCAACTACTTCCGCATCCACAGCGTGCTCTGAGAGCCCGCCCAACGCATCGCATTTCCGCCACCAGGAGCACACCATGAGTTTCCAGCAAGCCTTGTCGGGCCTCAACGCATCGGCGAAGAACCTCGACGTGATCGGCCACAACATCGCCAATGCCAACACCACGGGCTTCAAGGCCTCGCGTACGGAGTTTTCCGCCATGGTGGCCTCGGCCCTGGGCGCGGCCGGTGGCATCAACGCCGGCATCGGCACGGAGGTGTCGGCCGTCTCCCAGCAGTTCACCCAGGGCAACCTCACGGTGACGGGCAACAGCATGGACGTGGCGATCAACGGCAACGGCTTCTTCACACTGCAGATGCCCGATGGCACACGCGCCTACACCCGCGCCGGCAACTTCAAGCTGGACAACCTGGGCAACGTGGTGACCAATGACGGCGCCCGGGTCATGGGCTACCCCATCGACCCCATCACCGGCCTGCGCACCTCCAACACCGCCCAGCCGCTCACCTTCCCCACCACCGCGCCCATCCCGGCCAAGCAGACGACCAGCATCAACGCAGGCTTCAACCTGGATGCCCGCGTCACCAACGCAAAGGGCGATCCCAAAGCCACGCCGCCCGTGCCCGAAACGCCGCGCACCACCTACGGCACCTCGCTCAACGTGTATGACAGCCAGGGCGTGGCCACGCCGCTGAGCTTCTACTTCGAGAAGAACGGAGCCAACACCTGGGATATCTACAACCAGCTCAACGACCTGACCACGGCGTCGCCGACCATCCCGCCCATCACAGGCCGTGTGATTTTCGACCAGACGGGGGCAATCACTGCAAGTGTGACGCCTTCAGAGCTGAACAAGAATGGGGGCTCGAAAACAACCGACTTCCCAAAGGAATTCACTTTCAGGTTTTATGGTCCCGATGACAAGGGCGTCTATGCCATTCGTGAGGCTGTGGTGACGGCCAGCACTCCGGAGGCCGCCTGGGACTTCACTTACTCAGACAGTCCCACCAACACTGTGGTCGCATCCGCTCGGCTCAGAGAGGACCTGATGACCTATGACAGTGAAGCTAAAAAATGGAATTTCCCTGCGCCTGTCCCCGCAGCACGAGGCATAGTGACAGCAGCGCCCGCTGACCTTAAAACGGCCTCCGCCGCTGGAACGCAGTCGTTCGAGCTGAAGCTGAGCGTCAACCCCAACCCCGCCAATCCCAATAGCCCCCCCATTACGGGCGGCAACCCCGCGCCCGGCTCCTTCGATGTCACGCTGGACCTGAACAAGGTGACGCAGTTCGGCACCAAGTTCGCCGTGTCCGAGTTGCGGCAGGACGGCTACACCTCGGGCGAGCTCACGGGCATCAACTTTGAGTCCAACGGCATGATCACGACCCGCTACTCCAACGGCGTCACGCGTTCCGAAGGACAGATCGCCCTGGCAAGCTTTCGCAACACCCAGGGCCTGATGGGGGCGGGCGGCAACAATTGGGTGGAGACCTTCGAGTCAGGCGAGCCCATCATGGGAGCGCCCACCGACGGCAACTTTGGCGCGCTGCGCTCGGGCGCCCTGGAAGACTCCAACGTGGACCTGACAGCCGAGCTGGTCAACATGATGACCGCCCAGCGCTCCTACCAGGCCAATGCCCAGACCATCAAAACGATGGACCAGGTGATTTCCACGCTGGTGAACCTGCGCTGACGGCCTCTGAACGGAAAGCCCCGCCATGGACCGCCTCATCTACACCTCCATGACCGGCGCCAGCGCCGCCGCCCACCGCCAGGCGGTGCTGTCCAACAATCTGGCCAACGCCTCCACCACCGGCTTTCGCGCCGAGCTGTCCAACTTCCGCTCGGTGCCGCTGCAAGGCAGCGGCTCGACCACGCGCGTGTTCGCGCTGGAGGCGACCTCCGGCCACGTGGAAACCGCCGGCCCCGCCCAGACCACCGGCCGGGCGCTGGACGCCATGGCCGAGGGCAACGCCTGGTTCGCCGTCCAGGGCCTGGACGGCACCGAGACCTACACCCGCGCCGGGCGCTTCGAGGTGTCCGTCACCGGCCAGCTCGTCACCCCCAACGGGCAGGCCGTGCTGTCCGACGGCGGCGCGCCCATCGACGTGCCGCAGGGCGCCGAGGTGGTGCTGGGCGCCGACGGCACGGTGACCGCGCGCATCGCCGGCCAGCCGCCGCAGCCCCTGGCGCGCCTGAAACTCGCCACGCCCACCGACGACCCGCTCAGGCGCGGCGACGACGGCGCCTTCCGCACCGCCAGCGGCGAGCCCCTGCCCGCCGACCCGAACGCGCGCCTGCGCCCGGGCGTGCTGGAGGGCTCCAACGTGAACCCCGTCGAGTGCATGGTCGGCATGATCGCCGCCGCGCGCCAGTTCGAGCAGCAGATGCGCCTGCTCTCGACCGCCGAGAGCGACGACAAGAGCGCCGGCCAGCTGCTGAGCCTGACCTGACCTGATCTGACCGAGGACCACGACCATGATGAATTCGCTTTGGATCGCCAAGACCGGCATGAGCGCCCAGCAGACGCAGCTGGACGTGATCTCGCACAACTTGTCCAACGTCTCGACCACCGGCTACAAGCGCAACAACGCCGTCTTCCAGGACCTGATCTACCAGAACCTGCGCCAGGTCGGTGCCCAGACCACCGAGGAAAACCAGCTGCCCACCGGGCTGCACTTGGGCCTGGGCGTGAACGTGGTGGCCACCAGCCGCAACTTCACCCAGGGCAGCCTGCAGCAGTCGGGCAACAGCCTGGACGTGGCCATCGACGGCAACGGCTTCTTCGAGGTGCAGCTACCCGACGGCACCACCGGCTACACGCGCGACGGCTCGTTCAAGCTGGACTCGCAGGGCCGCCTGGTCACCAACGGCGGCCTGCCGA
>NZ_ALEE01000651.1 GCF_000282995.1 Melaminivora alkalimesophila | reverse complement strand
CCCCCTGCCGATCGCGCCGGGCATCACCGTCCCGACCGATGCCAAGAGCATCAGCATCAGCGAAACCGGCGTGGTCAACGTGACCCTCGCGGGCAACCCCGCGCCGCAGCAGGTGGGGCAGCTGGCCATGTCCAGCTTCGTGAACTCCGCGGGCCTGGAGCCCGTGGGCCAGAACATGTACCGCGAGTCCGCCGCCTCGGGCCCGCCGCAGCAGGCCGAGCCCGGCACCAACGGGCTGGGGCTGGTCAAGCAGGGCTTCCTGGAGAACTCCAACGTCAACGTGGTCGAGGAGCTGGTCAACATGATCCAGACCCAGCGCGCCTACGAGATGAATTCCAAGGCCATCCAGACCAGCGACCAGATGCTCGCCAAGCTGTCGCAACTGTGAGGAACACCGCCATGCACACCGCTTCCCGCCCCGCGCGCCTCCTGGCCGCCGCCGCTGCCGCGCTGCTGGCCGCCGGCTGCGCCAGCGTCAACCCGCCCCCGCCGGTGGACGTGCTGCCGACGCAGCTGCCCATGGTGCAGGCGCCCGCCCAGCCGGCGGTGCACGGCCGCCCCACCGGCAGCCTGTTCCACGCCGCCAGCTACCGCCCCGGCTTCGAGGACCCGCGCGCGCGCTACGTCGGCGACCTGGTGAGCATCAGGATCGAAGAGCGGATCGAGGCGCAGCAAAACAGCAAGTCCACCATCGGGCGCAATTCCAAGACCAGCGCCGGCATCACCGACGTGCCGCTGCTGCCTTCCAAGGTGGCCGCCAAGGTGGTCGGGCACTCCAAGCTGGGCGCCGGCTCCGAGACCACCTTCAACGGCAATGGCGACACCAGCAGCAAGAACAAGTTCGAGAGCAGCATCACGGCCGTCGTCACCGAAGTGCTGCCCAACGGGCACCTGGTCATCACCGGGGAGAAGCAGGTCGGCGTGAACCGCAGCGTCGACGTGCTGCGCTTTTCCGGCATCGTGGACCCGCGCAACCTGCGCCGCAGCAAGGACGGTTTCACGCCCAGCGAGATCCGCTCGGAATACGTGGCGAACGTGCGCGTGGTCTCGCGCGGGCTGGGCGAGCAGGCCGAGGCCCAGGCCATGGGCTGGCTGGCGCGCGCCTTCAACAACGTGACGCCGTTCTGAGGCGGCCGCCATGCGCCTGCAGCGCGCCCTTGCGGCCCTCGCCTGCCTGTGGTGCCTCGCGGCGCCGGCCCAGGACCTGCGCGAACTGCCCGGCCCGCTGCGGGTGTGGCCGAATATCCCGGTGGTGCGCGCCGCCGACCTGGCCGACTACGAGGCCGACCGCAAGGTCTTTGGCGACCTGCACGCCGACAAGGCCGATCCGGCCAAGGTCGCGGCCGCCCTGCAGGCCATCGACGCCCTGCAGGCCCACCACGAGCAGCGCGCCCTGGCCGAGTTCGGGCGCAGCCTGAACGCCCAGCTGATCGGCGAGCTCGACCGCCAGGCGCGCCGCGCCAACCTGGCGCAGCCGCGCCTGCGCTTCGATTTTTCCGAGACCTCGCCGTCGCAATTGCAGCAGCCCCTCGCCCAGGACGAACTCAAGGCGCGGGCGGCGCGCGTGGCGCTGGCCGCCTACATCACCTACACGCGGCTGGAAGGGCCGCTGGTGCAGGCCACCGCGACCCTGGTGCGCCTGCGCAGCGGCGCCTCGCAGAGCTTCACCGTGACGGCGCCCGCGCCGGCGCTGGCCGAGGCGCTGGCGCGCGAGCTGTTCGACTATTTCGAGGGCACGCGCTTCGCGCCGCCGCGCAACCCCACGCCGGGCGCGCAGTGGCTCACGGCCGCGCCCGGCCACGCCGACCGGCTGGTCTCGCGCGAGGTGGCGCTGCGTTGGTGCGACGCCCAGGGCGCGCAGCTGCCGACCGCCGACGAGCTGGCGACGGCCGAGGCCGCGGGCTTCTACGGTGGCGGCCTGGCGCTGCGCCCCGGCGGCGTCTACCATGTGCAGTCGGGTCTGTACGACACGGGGGCCGCTGCCGCCGGCACCGGCGCACTGCGCGCCAACCACTTGGCGAGCGTGCCCAACGGCCAGTACTACTGCATCCGCCGCGCGCCGGCCCCCATGCCGGCGGCCGTGCGCGTCGGACGTCCGCGCGGCTGAGCGGGCGGCCGCCCGGCGGCGCGCCAATGCCGGCCTTTGCGCCCCCTTTGCCCCGCTTTTCCCGGCTTCGCAACGGGCCGCCGTCTCCACAATCAGGGCCATGATTTCCCTGTCCCGCGCCCCCTCCCGCTTCGCCCGCTGGCTGGCCGCCGCGCTGCTCGCGCTGGCCTGGGCCGCGCCCGCCCAGGCGGTGCGCATCAAGGAGATCGCCGCCGTGCAGGGCGTGCGCAGCAACCAGCTGTCGGGCTACGGCCTGGTGGTGGGGCTGGACGGCACGGGCGACCAGTCCACCCAGATGCCGATCACCGCGCAGGCCATGGCCAACTACCTGCAGCAGATGGGCATCTCGCTGCCGCCGGGCACCACCGTGCCGCAGCTCAAGAACGTCGCCACGGTGGTGGTGACGGCCGAGCTGCCCGCGTTCGCCCAGCCGGGCCAGCACATCGACGTGTCCGTCTCGTCCATCGGCAACGCCAAGTCGCTCAAGGGCGGCACGCTGATTGCCACGCCGCTGCGCGGCGCCGACGGCGAGATCTACGCCCTGGCGCAGGGCAACGTCGTGGTCGGCGGCGCGGGCGCCTCGGCCGGCGGCAGCAAGGTGCAGGTCAACCACCTGAGCGCCGGCCGCATTCCCGAGGGCGCCCAGGTCGAGCGCAGCGTGCCCACGCCGCTGCACGGCGGCGACACCATCACGCTGAGCCTGGCGGCCTCGGACTTCCAGGCCGCGCGCAAGGTGGCGCTGGCGATCAACGCCCGCGCCGGCCAGGACACGGCCACGGCCCTGGACGGGCGCACCGTGCAAGTGCGCGCGCCCCTGGACCCGGGTGCGCGCGTGAACTTCATCGCCGAGCTGGAGGAGCTGCAGCTGCCCGAGTCGACCCCCGCGGCCAAGGTGGTCATCAACGCGCGCACCGGCTCCATCGTGCTCAACCAGGCCGTCACGCTGGGGCCCTGCGCCATCGCGCACGGCAACCTGTCCATCGTCATCAGCAGCACGCCCGTCATAAGCCAGCCCAACCCGCTGTCGCGCGGGCAGACGGTGGTGGCGCAAAAGAGCGACATCTCCATCCAGGCCGACGCCGGCCAGGTCATGCAGGTGCCCGCATCGCCCCAGCTGGCCGACGTGGTGCGCGCGCTCAACACCCTGGGCGCCACGCCGCAGGACCTGCTGGCCATCCTGCAGGCCATTAAGGCCGCGGGCGCGCTGAACGCGGAACTGGAGGTGATCTGACATGAGCCTGCCGACGCTTGCCCTGTCCGGCCGCGGCGCGGCCCTCGCCCCGCGCCAGGCGCTGGCCGTGGACGGCCGCACCCTGAACCACCTGAAGGCCCAGGCCGCGCAGGGCGGCGAGGGCCAGCGCTCGGCGGTGCAGGAGTCGGCCAAGCAGCTCGAGTCGCTGTTCATGCGCGAGCTGATCAAGAGCATGCGCGAGGCGACCATGAAGTCCGGGCTGCTGGACGGCGCCGAGGGCAACCTGGCCAACGACCTGATGGACCAGCAGCTGTCGGTGCAGATGTCGGGCATGCCCGGCGGCCTGTCCGAGGCCATCCAGCGCCAATTGGCGCGCCAGCTCGGCGGCGCGGGCGAGGCGCCCACGCTCGTGCCCGGCGCCACGCTGCGCCTGGACGCGCTGCAGCGGCGCGCCCCCGCGCCGGCCGACGACCCGCGCGCCCCGTCGCCGCGGGGCAAGGAGGACTTCGTGCAAGGCCACCGCGCCGCCGCCGAGGCCGTGGCGCGCGAGAGCGGCATCCCCGCCAGCTTCATGCTGGGCCAGGCCGGCCACGAGACGGGCTGGGGCAGGAGCGAAATCCGCCACAAGGATGGCAGCAACTCGTTCAACCTGTTCGGCATCAAGGCCGGCCGCGGCTGGACGGGCAAGGTGGCCGAGATCACCACCACCGAGTACATCGACGGCAAGCCGCGCAAGGTCACGGCCAAGTTCCGCGCCTACGACTCCTACGCCGATTCGTTCCGCGACTACGCCCGGCTGATCACCCAGAGCCCGCGCTACGAGAAGGCGCTGGCCAAGACCCATTCGGCCCAGGCCTGGGCGGCCGAGCTGCAAAGGGCCGGCTACGCCACCGACCCGCAGTACGCCGCCAAGCTCAGCCGCGCCATCCAGAGCACCTTGACCGTCGCCCGCGCGCCGGCCGCCGGCCAGGCCACCCCTGGCAGCCAGGCCTGACGCGCCGCCGCCTCCACGAGCCTGCCCACAGACAGCGCCAGAACCCCGCCATGAGTCTTCTGAACGTCGGCGCCCGCGCCCTCCTCGCCAACCAGGTGGCCCTGCAAACCACCGGGCACAACATCGCCAACGTCAGCACCGCCGGCTACTCGCGCCAGAGCGTGGTCATGCAGACCGTGCCGGGGCAGTTCACCGGCTCGGGCTACATCGGCAAGGGCGTGCAGGTGGCCACCATCCTGCGCAACCACAACGAGCTGCTGACGCGCCAGGCCACGGCGGCGCAGGCCGTGCAGGCGGGCGACGCCGTGCGCGCCGAGCGCACCGCGCAGCTGCAGGACGTGTTCCAGGGCGGCACCGCCGGCCTGGGCGCGTCCATCACCGACATGCTCAATTCGCTGGGCGACGTGGTCGCCGCGCCCACCGACCTCACGGCGCGCACCGTCACGCTCACGCGCATGGACGAGATGGCCGCGCGCATGCGTTCGGCGGCCGAGCAGCTGCAGCAGATCGGCTACTCGGTCGGCGAGCAGCTCAAGACCGACGTGGTGCGCATCAACCAGCTGGCGGTAGGCATCGCCGAGGTCAACGAGCAGATCGCACGCGTCAAGGGCAACGGGCAGACGCCCAACGACCTGCTGGACCGGCGCGACCAGCTTATCCGCGAGCTGAACCAGCACGTGCAGACCACGCAGATCCCGGCCGACGACGGCAGCGTGGGCATCTTCGTAGGCGGCAGCCAGGCGCTGGTGCTGGGCGCCAACGCGGCCCAGCTGTCGGTGGGCGAGGCCCGGCTGTTTCCCGGCAGCGGGCGCCA
>NZ_ALEE01000650.1 GCF_000282995.1 Melaminivora alkalimesophila | reverse complement strand
AGCGGGCGCCAGGCGCTGTACTTCAACCCGCCCGGCGCCCAGCCGGTGGAGCTGAACGAGGACATGCTGGGCGGCGGCCAGACCGCGGGGCTGCTGCGCTTCGCCAACCAGGACCTGACCGAGGGCCGCAACCTGCTGGGTCGCATGGCGCTGGCCATCGGGCACGAGCTGAACTACCAGCAGCGCATGGGCCTGACGCTGGACGGCCAGCGCGGCAAGGCGCTGTTCTCGCAGCCCGCGCGTGTGGACGGCCGCACCAGCGGCAGCGCCGCCGGCTTCATCGACCTGCAGGTGCCGCTGGGCACCTCGCGCTTCGCCGCGTCCGAGTACGAGGTGCGCTTTGGCGACACGCCGCCCGCCGGCGTCATCACGCGCCTGTCCGATGGCGCCACCACCGTCGTCGCCGACCTCACCGCCCCCGACGGCGTCGAGATGGACGGCCTGACGTTCAAGTTCACCGCCGCCGGCGCGCCCCGCGAGCGGGTGCTGTTCCAGCCCTTCGCCGGCGTGGCGGACAACCTGCAGATGCTGGTGTACTCGCCGCGCGACCTGGCCGCGGCCAACCCGGTCAACGCGGCCATGGGCACGTCCAACGGCGGCACGCTGCAACTGGGCCAGCTGCAGGCCACCGGCCAGCACCGCGACCCGGCGACGCAGCGGATCGTCGGCACCGGCGCGCTCACGCCCCTGCCCCCGGGCGGCGCAAGCCTGGTGTACATGCAGGCAGACCCGGTGCTGGGCCTGCCCGCCGGCTTCGTGGTGCAGGGCCTGGCCGACCGGCCGCTGGAGCTGCTGCCCCCGCCCGCGCCCTACACGCCCGGCACCGACCGCGTGCCCTACACCCCCGGCGAGCCGATCCGCATCGGTGGCTGGTCCATCACGCTGCAGGGCACGCCCAAGCCCGGCGACACCGTCACGGTGCGCGACGCGACGCAGACGGGCGACCTGTACACGCGCAACTCGGGCAACGCCGGCGCGCTGATGGCGCTGCGCGACATGAAGCTGTTCGACGAGGCCACGATGTCCGACGGCTACGCCAGCCTGATGGCCCAGGTAGGCACGCGCACGCAAAGCGCCATGTACGCGGCCAACCTGTCCGGCTCCATCGCCAACAACCTGGAGGCCAGCCGCACCGCCGTCTCCGGCGTGAACCTGGACGAAGAGGCGGCGCGCCTGATCCAGTTCCAGCAGGCCTACCAGGCATCGGCCAAGATGCTGCAGATCGCGCAGACCATCTTTGACAACCTGCTGCAGACCGTGAGCCGCTGATGCCCTCCTTTCTTGAATCCTTCCGGGAGCCCGCATGACCACCTTCCAGCGTGTGGCCACGGCCAACATGTACGACAGCGCCCTGCGCAACCTGGCCGCGCGGCAAAAGAGCGTGGCCGACCTGCAGGAGAACCTCACCGCCGGCAAGCGCGTGGTGCGCGCCAGCGACGACCCGGTCGCCGCCGCGCAGGCCGAGCGCGCGCTCACGCGCATCAGCCGCATCCAGGCCGAGCAGCGCCAGCTCGAGGTGCAGCGCGGCTCGATGGCGCTGGCCGAGTCCACCCTGGGCGACGCCGTGGGGCTGGTGCAGGAGATGCGCCAGCTGATCGTCGCAGCGGGCAACGGCACGCTCAAGCCCGAGGACCGCAAGACCTACGCCAACCAGATCCAGAGCCTGCGCGAGCAGCTGGCCGAGGTCATCAACCGCAAGGACACGAACGGCGCGCCGTTGCTGGGCGCGCTGGGCAGCGCGCTGCAGCCTTTCGTCGGGCCGCAGCCGGGCACCCCTACCTATGAGTTCAACGGCCTGCCGGGCCAGGCGTCGAGCAGCGGCACCAGCATCGCCACGGCGCTGGACGGGCACGACGCGCTGATGTTCGATGTGCAGCGCGATGGTGTCTACCACGCAGGTCTGTCGAACGACCAAGGCACCTCCTTTTCCGGAAGACCGATCGCTACCGACATGGTGCAGGTGAAGAATCCGGAAAAGCTGGCGCGCGATGGCAACGGCCAACCCTTTTCCTATTCGGTTCGCATCACTGGATTCCAGACGCCTGCCGCGCCGGACGACGCGGCGGGCAATTACGAGGCGGCGTATGAGATCTTCCGCAGTGACGACCCCTCAAACCCGATCCAGACAGGGGTGACAGGGGTGCTCAAGGAAGGCATGCCTGCGGACATCACCTTCAAGATCGAGGCAGGTGTGAATCCTGGCGATCCCGACGACGCAGTCCTTGAATTCACGCTGAAGAGCACACCCAAACAGGGTCCATCAGGCACCCTGGAAAATCCCTTTTCCGTAGGTGACACCGTCACCGTGCAACCCAGCACCGGCATGATGGATGTGGTCGACCGCGTGGTGAGCGACCTGCGCGGCGCCTCCGACGGCACCCTGGCCGCCCAGGCCGTCAGCCAGGCCCTGGCGCATCTGGACATCGGCATGGAGCGCCTGCACAACATCCGCGGCTACGCCGGCGAGCTGCTCAACCGCGCCGACCGCATTTCCAGCGACCAGGAAACCCGCTCCATCCAGCTGGAAGGCGACCGCTCGCGCGCCGAGGATCTGGACATGGTCCAGGGCATCTCCGACTTCCAGAACGCCCACGTGGGCTACGAGGCGGCGCTCAAGTCCTACGCCCAGGTGCAGCGCATGTCGCTGTTCGACTTCTTGCGCTGAAGACGGCCGCTTGCGGGTTTCGCCCGCGCCGCAGGTGTCCGGCTGGCCTGACAATGGCGTCCACTGCAACAGCGCTCTCCATCCACGCGTCCCATGGTCCAATCCGTCCTCGGCAGCCTGGTCCTCGGCTACCGGCCCCTGTGGAATGCCGCGCGCCGCCTGGCCGGCGTGCAGCTGTACGTGCAGCCCGCCGGCGGCGCCCAGGTGGACGCGGCGCACCTGCTGCGCACGCTGCAGGAGCTGTGGTCGGCCCATTCCCCGCCGCTGCTGCTGTCGCCACGCTCGCCGCAGTTGCTCGGCGAACTGCTGGAGCACGCGCCGTGCGGCGCGCCCTGGATCGGGGTGGCCGGCTCCTGGCTGGCCGATGCCCAGGTGCTCGCCCAGGCGCGGGCCGCCCATGCGCGTGGTCTGCGGCTGGTGTGGCAGGGACCTCTGCAGCAGCTGCCCCCGCCCGAGACGGCCGCGCTCTTCGACAACAGCCTGCTGCACCTGTCCAGCGCGGATGCGGTGCGTGCGCTGCAGGCGTCGGCCGCCATCCGCGAAGGCAGCGCCACGGGCGGCGCACGGCCGGCCGCTCCGCCCGATCCGCTGCTGCCCGGCCAGATGTACGAGGGCGTCGCCAGCCGGACGCTGCTGGCGCATTGCCTGGACACCAGCCGGGCCCTGGCCGTGGCGGGCTGGCCGATGGAAGACGTGCTCCACAGCCTGCGCCACCGCGCCGCCACTCCGTCCCAGGAAGTGGTGCAAAAACTCCTCAAGGCGATCGACGCGGAGCAGTCCATCGACAGCTTCGAGGAAATCCTCGGTGAGGATCCGCTGCTCGCCTACCGTTTCCTGACCTACACCAACTCGGCGGCGCTGGGCCTGCGCACCGGCGTGGATTCGCTGCGGCGCGGCCTGGTCATGATGGGCTACGGCTCGCTGTCGCGCTGGCTGGCCGAGCAGCTGCCGCACGCTGCGACCGAGCCTGACCTGCGGCCGGTGCGGCAATTCATGGTGCTGCGCGCCCTGGTCACGGAACACCTGCTGGACGCGGGCGAAGGCAAGGAGCTGCGCCGCGAGGTGTACCTGAGCGGGCTGCTGTCGCAGCTCGACGAGCTGCTGCGCGAGCCGCTGGGTGCCATCCTGCGCCGCCTGCCCCTGTCCGAGCGCGTGTACAACGCCGCCGTGCTGCGCACCGGGCCCTACGCCCCCAGCCTGGAGATGGCCTGCGCGCTGGAAGGGGGCGAGCCGCAGGCCGTCCTGCAGCTGTGCGAGGCGCACGAGCTCAGCCTGGAGCACGTCAACCGCGCGCTGATGCGCGTGCTGTCCGAACGCGTGGGCGCGCTGCGCTGAGCAGAAGCGCGCCCCGTTCGCCCCCAGCCATCCTGCCGGAGCCCCGCCATGCCCGACCGCCTTGCTCCCACCCCGCTGTGCGACCTGCTGGGCTGCCGCCTGCCCATCGTCTGCGCCGGCATGGGCGGCGTGGCGCGCTCGGAGCTCGTGGCCGCGGTCACGCAGGCAGGCGGCTTCGGCTTCCTCGGCATGGTGCGCGAGCCGCTGGCGCTGATCGAGCGCGAGGTCGCGGCCGTGCGCGCGGCCGGTTGTGAGCGCTTCGGCGTGCACCTCATCCCGGCCGGCACGGACGCCGCCTTGCTGGCCTCGCAGCTGGACCTGTGCGTCGACCTGCAGGTGCCGGTGGTCGGCCTGCTCGGGGACGTGCACGCGCCGGTCGTGGAGCGGCTGCGCGGCGCCGGCGCCACCGTGGTGCACCAGGTCGGCTCGGTGCGCGCCGCCCTGGCTGCGCAGCGTGCCGGCGCGCACGCGCTGATTGCCCAGGGGGTGGAGGCGGGCGGCCACGGG
>NZ_ALEE01000649.1 GCF_000282995.1 Melaminivora alkalimesophila | reverse complement strand
CGGGCGGCCACGGGCACGGGCGCCAGCCGCTGGCCGAGCTGCTGGCCGAGGTGCTGGCGCTGGCCGAGCTGCCGGTGGCCGCCGCCGGCGGCCTGGCCGACGGGCAGGACGTGGCGCGGGTGCTGGCCGCTGGTGCGCAGGCCGCGGTGCTGGGCACGGCCTTTCTCGCCCCGCTCGAATCCTTCGCCCATGGGCAGCACGAGCAGCACGAGCAGCGTGTGGGGGCGACCGGCGCGGGCGCGCTGGTGCGCCAGCTCGCGCAGGACGCGGCCGCGCACTTGGCGCTGCTCAAGCCACCGCTCGTCGAGTACGCCTCGCCCGTGTGCTATGCCCCCGAGTTCGAGCGCCAGCGCGATGCGCAGCTCGCCGACCGGCTGAACGCCCTGCTGGAGGCCGAGCGCGCCGCCGCGTGGGTGGCGCTGGAGGCGGCCCAGGCACTGGCGCCGGACGGGCCGGCGCGCGCACCTGTCGAGGCCCTACACGACGATGCGGTGCGCTGGTGCGGGGTGCTGCTGCGCGCGCTGCAGTCCCTGGACGCGTGGCCCTCGCCGCGCACCGGCGGACTGTACGAGCAGGCCGCGGCCGCCACCGGCCTGCACGAGCGGCTGGCCCTGCTGCGCGAGCACCAAAACGAGGTGGTGCAGGCTCTGGACACGCTGCTGGAGACGCTCGAGCGCGAGGAATTGCGCGCCGACCTGCAGGCCATGCGGGAAGCCCGGCAGGACCGCCTGGCGCACCTTGGCGACTCTCCGGGCCACGCTGCCGCAGCGGGCTAGCTGCGCCGGTGCTGTAATGCGCCCTGGCCCGGCGGCGAGCGCTGGGCCCTTGCGCATTCCATCCAACGCCCCGCCCTGCCCGTTTTCCATGCCCCTGGTCGAATTCACCGCCCTGCTGGTGCTTGCCACCGCCATGAGCTTCACCCCCGGACCGAACACCACCCTGTCCACCGCGCTGGCCGCCAACCGCGGC
>NZ_ALEE01000648.1 GCF_000282995.1 Melaminivora alkalimesophila | reverse complement strand
AACCGCGGCCTGCCGGCGGCGATGCGCTTCGTCGTCGCCGTGCCCGTCGGCTGGAGCCTGCTGCTCCTGCTGTGCGCCGCCGGGCTGGGCGCGATGGTGGTGGCCATGCCGCCGCTGCGCTGGGCCATCAAGGCGCTGGGCATCGGCTACCTGCTGTGGCTGGCGTGGCGCCTGGCGCAATCGGCCAGCCTCTCCGAGGCCGACGCATCGCGCCTGTCGGTGGGCTTCTGGCAGGGCGTGCTGCTGCAGTTCGTGAACATCAAGGCCTGGCTGCTGGCGCTGACCATCGTCGCCGGCTGGGTGCTGGGGCACGAGGACATGCCCATGCGCCTGGCCGTGGTGTTGCCGGTGATGCTGGCCTTCGCCTTCGGCAGCAATTTCACCTATGCCGCCCTCGGCGCGCTGCTGCGCCACTGGCTGGCGCGCGGCCGGCGCCTGCTGTGGTTCAACCGCGGCATGGCGGCCATCCTGGTGCTGACGGCGTTCTGGATGGCGGCCTCCTGATCCGCCCCGGCCGGTCGACCGAACGCAGGAATCCGCCGCGGCCCTTGCGCTAAGCTCCCGCCGCCGCAGCTACCCCTGCTGCGTGCGCAGAGGCCGCACAACGGCTCGACCCCAACCATCGGCAACACCTACCGAATGCTGCCCATACCCGGAGACGCTCCCATGACCGCATGGACCCTGGCGCAACGCGCCGCCAAGATGAACCCTTCCGTGATCCGCGAGATCCTGAAGGTGACCGAAAAGCCCGGCATCATCAGCCTGGCCGGCGGCCTGCCCTCGCCGCAGACCTTCCCCATCGAATCCTTCGCCCAGGCCGCCGCGCAGGTGCTCGGCAACGAGGGCGCCGCGGCGCTGCAGTACTCCGCCAGCGAGGGTTACACGCCGCTGCGCGAGGCGGTCGCCGCCTTCCTGCCCTGGGAGGTGCACCCGGACCAGGTGCTCATCACCACCGGCAGCCAGCAGGCGCTGGACCTGGTCGCCAAGGTGCTGATCGACGAGGGCAGCCGCGTGCTGGTGGAGACGCCCACCTACCTGGGCGCGCTGCAGGCCTTCAC
This sequence comes from Melaminivora alkalimesophila, assembly GCF_000282995.1. Taxonomy (GTDB): domain Bacteria; phylum Pseudomonadota; class Gammaproteobacteria; order Burkholderiales; family Burkholderiaceae_C; genus Melaminivora; species Melaminivora alkalimesophila. Next base: position 2,803 of record NZ_ALEE01000648.1, on the reverse strand, counting down.
GCCCATGGAGCCGCGCATCGAGGCGGTGGCGAGCGACGACGAGGGCATCCTGGTCGACGATCTGGCGGCCAAGGTGGGCAGCGGCGGGACACGAGCGCGCTTTCTCTACGTACTGCCCAACTTCCAGAACCCCACGGGCCGCACCATGACCGAGGCGCGCCGCCAGCAGCTGGTCGAGCGCGCCGCAGAACTCGGCCTGCCCATCCTGGAGGACAACCCCTACGGCGAGCTGTGGTTCGATCAGCCGCCCCCGAAACCCCTGACGGCGCGCAACCCCGAGGGTGGCATCTACATGGGGTCGTTCTCCAAGGTGCTGGCTCCGGGCCTGCGGCTGGGCTTCGTGGTCGCGCCGCAGCACATCTATCCCAAGCTCCTGCAGGCCAAGCAGGCCGCCGACCTGCACACACCCAGCTTCAATCAGCGCCTGGTGGCGGAGGTCATGAAGAACGGCTTCCTGGAGCGGCACGTACCCACCATCCGTCAGCTCTACAAGCGCCAGTGCGAGGCCATGCTGGCGGCGCTCGAAGAACACCTCGCGCCCCTGGGCGTCACCTGGAACCGCCCGGCCGGCGGCATGTTCCTGTGGTTGCGCCTGCCTGAAGGCATGAGCGCCCTGGAACTGCTGCCGCGCGCCGTGGCGCACGACGTGGCCTTTGTGCCCGGCGCGGCCTTCTATGCCCAAGAGGGCGACGCGCGCACGCTGCGCCTGTCCTTCGTGACGGCGACCGAGGAGCAGATCCGCACGGCCATCGCCGCCCTGGCCGCCGCCATCCGCGAGGGCGCCTGAAGCGGGCCGGTCGCGCCTGCGACAAGCGCGTACCGGCCTTGTCCGCACAATCCCGGCGCATGGGAACCCTCTACCTCGTGCGCCACGGCCAGGCGTCCTTCGGCGCCGACGACTACGACCAGCTCAGCGAGCGCGGCCACGAACAGGCCGTGCGGCTGGGCGCCTATTGGCGCGAGCGCGGCCTGCAGTTCGATGCCGTGCTGTGCGGCACGCTGCGCCGGCACGTGCAGACGCTGGCGGGCATCACGGAAGGCCTGGGCGGCGCCCCCGAGGCACTGTCCCTGCCCGAGCTGAACGAATACGACAGCCTGGCGCTGATCCGCGCCGTGCATCCCTCGCCGCTGCCCGCGCCCTCGACGCCCGAGCTGTACCGCCAGTACTTCCGGCTGCTGTGCGACGCGCTGGCACAGTGGATGGGCGGCACCCTCAGCCCCGAGGGCATGCCCAGCTGGGAGGAGTTCCGCAGCGGGGTGCATGGCATCCTGGAGCAGGTGCGCCAGCAGCACGCTGGCCACCACGTGCTGCTGGTCTCCAGCGGAGGGCCGATCTCCGCGGCCGTGGGCGAGGTGCTCTCGACCCCGCCGGAGGTGACGATCGCGCTGAACATGCGCATCAGGAACAGCGCCGTGACGGAGTTCAGCGTGAGCCCGAAGCGGCTGATGCTGCAGACCTTCAATACCCTGGCGCACCTGGATGCGCCCGAGTACCGCGACTGGGTGACGCACGCCTGAAGGCGAGGCGCCCGGAGCCGGGCCTGCCTCAGCCGGCCTGCACCGCCCGGGCCGGCGGCCAGTCAAGCAGCACCAGCTCCTGCAGCAGCTGCGCCAAGGCCTGTCCGGCCGCCTCCACCACCGCCCGGCCCTTCTCGGCCGTGGCTGCGGCGGCGTTGCCCACGGCGCCGGCCGGGTGGTAATCCTCGATCGCCCAGCCCATCTTGGCGCTCCTGCCGTTGCCCAGGATGGCGTGGCGCTCGGCCCGGTCCTGCGAGCTGGAGCGCCAGTGGCCGGCGTGCTCCATCCGCACCACCTGCGGCGCCAGGTGCAGCATCATCGAGGTCTCGACCTCGCCGCCGTGGATGCCGAAGCGGTGTTCCTCGGCACTGAAGAGATCGTGCACCTCCTGCGGCAGCGGCAACCCGAACCAGCTGGCGCTGTAGACCAGCAACCCATGGCGCTGGCGCAGCTCGCGCGCCACGATGTCCATGGCCGCCACGTTGCCGCCGTGGCCGTTGAACAGCAGCAGCCGCTGCAGCCCCGCACGCGCCACGCACCCGCCCAGCTCGCTCCACAGCGCCAGCAGCGTGGCGGGCGACAGCGACAGCGTTCCGGGGTAGGACAGGTGCTCGGTCGACAGGCCCACGTTCTGCGGCGGCAGGAACAGCACCGGCAGCTCGGCCGGCAGCAGCGGCAGCGCCGCATCCACCACGCCCTGCAGCAGCACCGCGTCCACCTGCAGCGGCAGGTGCGGCCCGTGCTGCTCGATGGCGGCCACGGGCAGCACAGCCACGGTCCGCGCCGCCAGCCCCGCCTGGCGTGCGGCCTCGAAATCGGCGGCGCGAAGCTCCGCCCACTGGCGGCTCGGGTATTGCATGGGAAGCGATGGTAGCCGCTGCAGCCGCTGCATGACCCAACAGGAATCCGGGGTTATTGGCGCCGCCGGATAATTTTCCGCATGCGCTCGCAGCACCTGTTCCGCTCCCTGTCCCAGCGCGCCCCGGTGCTGCTGGCACTGGGCCTTGGACTCCTCCAGGGCCCGGCCCTGGCCACCGTCCGCGCCACCGCCACGCCACCGCCCGCCGGCTCCGAGGCCGCCTTCCAGGAGCTGCGCTTTCGCATGCAGTCGCCGCGCGTGCGCGAGCTGCAGGTGCGGCTGCGCCAGGCCAAGTACCTGGCGGTGGTGGACGTGGAAGACCGCTTCGGCATGCTGACGCGCGAAGCGGTGCTCAAGCTGCAGCGCGACGCCGGCCTGCGCGCCACCGGCGTGGTCGACCGTGCCACCTGGGAGGCGCTGGCGGCG
>NZ_ALEE01000647.1 GCF_000282995.1 Melaminivora alkalimesophila | reverse complement strand
CGCTGGCGGCGCGCTCGCGCCCGCCGACCCAGGCCGAGCTGAACAACACCGACGTCGGCCCCTGGTTCGTCGCCCCCCATGAGCCGGCCTTCATGATGGAGCTGCAGCACCGGCTGAAGCAGGCGGGGCTGTACCAGGGCCCCCTGGACGGCCGCTTCGACGACGCCACGCGCCAGGCCATCGCCGCCTGGCGGATGCGCATCGGCCTGCCGGCCAGCGAGGTCATGGACGAGCGCAGCTGGACGCCGCTCATCCGCCGCACCCGCCTGCCGCGCTACGCCGACCTGTTCAGCGCACCGCCCGCCAGCAGCAGCACGCAGGAGCTCGACCCGCGCTGCACCACGGGCCGCGTCATCTGCATCTCGCGCCAGCAGAAAAAAATGTCGTACGTGGACAACGGCCAGGTGCGCTTCACGCGCGAGGCGCGCTTTGCCATGCCCGGCTGGGAGAGCCCCGAGGGCGAATTCCGCATCTGGTACATGAACCACGAGACGGTCTCGAAGATCTTTGGCGAGCGCACGCCCATGCCCTATGCCATCTTCTACGACGGCAACGTGGCCGTGCACTACTCCCAGGACTTCGCCGACAAGGGCTACGCCGGCGGCTCGCACGGCTGCAGCCAGCTGCGCGACTACCAGGTCGCCAAGTGGCTGTACGAGCAGGTGAAGGTCGGCGACCGGGTGGTCGTGTACTAGGCGCCACAGCGCCCCGCAGGCGGCCCTGCCCGTCTATGCTGGCAGGATCGCACCCACCGCCTGCCGCGCCCCGCCATGAAACTGCTCGCCCCCGGCACCGAGATCGACGGCTTCGTCGTCCACGAATGCATCCACTCGGGCGGCATGGCGCACATCTACCGCGCGGGCTACGCGGGCGCGGCGCGCGATTCGGGCTTTCCGCTGGCGATGAAGATCCCGCGCATGACGGTGCACGACGGCGCGGAGAACATCGTCAGCTTCGAGGTCGAGCTCACCATCCTGCCCACGCTCGCCGGCCCGCACGTGCCGCACTTCGTCGCCGCCGGCGACCTGCTGCGCCTGCCTTACCTGGTCATGGAATACGTCGAGGGCCGCACGCTGCAGCACTGGCTCGACACCCACCCGGCCAGCGACCATGCGGCGCGCAGCCCCGAGGCGATCGCGCGCATCGGCGCGGCGCTCGCCCGCGCGGCGCACAGCCTGCACGAGCAGGACGTCTGCCACCTCGACCTGAAACCCGCCAACGTGCTGCTGCGCGAGGACGGCAGCGCCGTGCTGCTGGACTTCGGCCTGTCCTGCCACGCGCACTACCCCGACCTGCTGGCCGAGGAGATGAGAAAGGCGGTCGGCTCGCCCGCCTGGATCGCGCCCGAGCAGGTGGTGGGCGTGCGCGGCGACCTCAGGAGCGACCTGTTCGCCATCGGCGTCATCCTCTACGAGATGGCCACCGGCGAGCTGCCCTTTGGCGCCCCGGCCACCGCCGGCGGCATGCGCCAGCGCCTGTGGATGGCGCCCACCCCGCCGCGCGCCCACCGGCCCGACCTGCCCGCATGGCTGCAGGAGATCATCCTGCGCTGCCTGGAGCCGATGGCGGCCGAACGCTACCCTTCCGCTGCCCAGCTGGCGCTCGACCTGGCCAACCCGGACCAGGTGGCGCTCACCGAACGCGGCCGGCGCACGCGCGGCCCCGGCCTGCGCCGGCAGCTTCGGCGCTGGATCCAGGCGGCGGGCATGCACTACCAGCCCAGCCCGCTGCCGCACGACCAGATCGAGCAGGCGCCCATCGTCATGGTGGCGGTGCCCCACGCCGACGTCGGCGACGCCACGCTCTACTCCCTGCGCGAGGCGGTGGCGCGCTCGCTGGGCATCCGCCCGGGGGC
>NZ_ALEE01000646.1 GCF_000282995.1 Melaminivora alkalimesophila | reverse complement strand
CCGCCCGGGGGCGCGGCTCGCCTGCGTGACCGTGGTCTCGCCGTCGGCCGCCAGCAGCTCCGACAGCGGACGCAGCGAAACCGCCGTGCGCCGCACCCACTTGGCGCGCCTCAAGCAATGGGCCCAGCCGCTGCCGCTGGGCAACCACGGGGTGAGCTTTCACGTGCTGGAAGGCAACGACGTCGCCCAGGCGCTGCTGCGCTACGCCGAGGGCAACCGCGTCGGCCTGATCATCCTGGGCGCCGCCACGCACGGGCTGCAGCTGCAGCGCCTGATCGACACCATCCCGATCCGCGTGGCGCGCGACGCGCCGTGCACCGTCGTGCTGGTCAAGCAGCAGCTGCCCTTTGATCTGCTGGGCAGGCGCGGCCCTGGCGACAATGCCGTGCATGACGCCCCGCACCGCCCTTCCTGATCCGCCCGCCCACCCCTACGCCCTCCTCACCCCCGACGTCGTGCTCGACGCCCTGGGCCACGTCGGCCTGCACGGCGACGGCCGGCTGATGGCGCTGGCCTCGTACGAGAACCGCGTCTATCAGGTGGCCCTCGAGGACGGCAGCCGGGTGGTCGCCAAGTTCTACCGGCCCGGGCGCTGGAGCGTCGCGCAGATCCTGGAGGAGCACGCCTTCGCCCTGGAGCTCGCGCGCGCCGAGGTGCCGGTAGTCGCTCCACTGGTGCGCGATGGGAGCAGCCTGCATGTGCACGCGGGTTTCCAGTTCTCCGTGAGTCCCGGGCGCGGCGGGCGCCAGCCAGAGCTGGACGACTTCGAGACGCTGGAGTGGATCGGCCGCTTCATCGCCCGGCTGCACAACGTGGGCGCAGCGCAGCCCTTCGCGCAGCGCCCGGCGCTGGACGTGGCCAGCTTGGGCCAGGAGCCGCGCGACTGGGTGCTGGAGCGCGAAGCCATCGCCCCGGAAGTGCTGCCCGCCTGGCGCGAAGCCTGTGACGAGGCACTGCAGCGGGTGGCCCAGGGGGTGGCCCCGGCAGGCGCGGGGCGCTCCTTCCTGCTGGAGGACGCCACCGCGCTGCGCCTGCACGGCGACTGCCACCCCGGCAACATCCTGTGGACGCCGCCGGATGCGGACGGCCTGGGCGGCGGACCGCATTTCGTCGATCTGGACGATGCGCGCATGGGCCCGGCGGTGCAGGACCTGTGGATGCTGCTGTCGGGCGACCGGCGCCAGCGCACGCAGCAGCTGTCGGCGCTGCTCGATGGCTACGAGCAGCTGCGGCCCTTCGACCGGCGCGAGCTGGCGCTGATCGAGCCCCTGCGCACGCTGCGCCTGATCCATTACAGCGCCTGGCTGGCGCGGCGCTTTGCCGCCGGTGATCCGGCCTTTGCCATCAGCTTCCCCTGGTTCGGCACGAGTGACTACTGGCGTGGGCAGGTGGATGTATTGCGTGGGCAGATCGAGGCGATGGGCGAGGAGCCGCTGAATGCCTGACTGGCCGCTCCGGTCCAAGGGGACATGGCCTCGCTGCAGTGCGAACTCTCAGCGGGGCTGAAGGGACTTTTGCCAGCCGCGCACGATGACACTGGTGAAAAACCTTCGGTCCAGCAACAGCCACACCAGCACCGGCGCCAGGGTGGGCAGCACCAACACGCCCAGCTGGTAACCGAAGATGATGGCCTCGAGCTGCCACTGGTCGATGCGCAGGGCGCGCAGGTCGAACCGGGCGGCGCCAGCCAACTGCATGAGCAGGTACATCGTCAGGCTGAAGCTCTGCACGGGCAGCAGCAGGACGTAGCCCAGCAGGGCCCGCTGCCATCGGCCGGGGGCCCGGCCGGCTGCCCAGGCTGCCGCGAGCAACGCCAGGAAGATGGGCAGTCCGAAGGCATAGCGACCGGGGTCCGCCTCCAGCGTGACCTCTGCCCGGCGCCCGGCCGCCTGCGGCAGCGCGACCTCCACCGTCGTCTCCACCTCGATGCTCCCGGGACGCTTGTGGGCCGTGTGGATCCACATGGGCGTCACCTGCTCCAACGTGGCATGGGTCAGCGCCGCGATCGGATAAGACAGCCACGGCGAGACCCTGGTCCACAGCAGCGTGAAGACGATCACGCCGGCAAACGCCCAGACCGCAAAGCGCACCAGCGGCGCTGGGCGGCGCGCCGGCGGCGCCGGGGTCTCGGTGGCAGCGGGCCTGTCGTCCATGGTGCTCGGCCTTGCGCGCCGGTCAACGCAGCGAGAGGTCCGCGGAGGTGCTGACCAAGCCCTGCCCGGAAGGGGTGCGCGGCGCCACGGGGCGCGCCGGCGGCGCGGGCGGCCCATCCGGCGGACCCTCCGGGCGCGCCTCGCTGCGGGCGCCCGCGCGGACCCAGAGCAGCCAGACGACCAGCACGTCCAGCATGATCAGCGCCTGCCAGAGAAATTCGTGCGCGAAGTCGAAGGCGCTCGTGCTCCACTGGCCCAGGTAGAACAGGCTGATCACGCGCACCACGTTGAGCGCCTGCACCGCCGCGAACCCCGCCGCGAAACCGATCAGGCGGTGCCTCCACGTTGCCGGAAAGGCAATGATGGCGGCAAAGAGCACGATGCACGCCTCGATCCCGTTGCATCCGGCCTCGATCGAGACCCCGAAGCCCGTGGCCGTGTTCCACAGCACCTTTCCGGAAGCCGAGGCGGTGCTGTCGAACCAGGTGACGAGCGCGGCGCAGATGCGCGCGAGCAGGGCCGTCCAGGGCAGCACCGCATGCTGCTGCACCCAGTTGAGCATGTTGAGGCCGAACAGCGACAGCTGGACCGCCAGGAAGAGCAGGAAGAAGCGCAGCATGGCGA
>NZ_ALEE01000645.1 GCF_000282995.1 Melaminivora alkalimesophila | reverse complement strand
CGGCGGGCGAGTCGGGCAGGTCCAGGAACCGCTCCGGTCCGCGGTAGTGCTGGCGCCGCTCGTAATCCATGATCCCCTGGCGCAGCGCCTGGTAGGCGACCTCCTGCTCGCCGGCGTTCAGCGTGGTGTAGACGTTCAGGCCGCGCGTGTAGGCCTCAGGGCCGGACAGGGCAGCGTTGACGCCGGCGCCCGGAGATCGTCAGAGAGTGTCAAGCGGGCCTCACACCAGCAGCGCATTGACGCGGCGCACGTAAGCGGCAGGGTCTTCCGGCAAGCCCCCCTCGGCCAGCAGGGCCTGGTCGAACAGGATGTGCGCCAGGTCGTGGAAATGCACGCTGCCGTCGAGCTTCTTGACCAGCGGGTGCTCCGGGTTGACCTCCAGCACCGGCTTGGTCTCCGGCGCGCTCTGGCCGGCCTGCTTCAAGAGGCGGGCCAGCTGCATGCTCATGCCGTGGTCCTGCACCACCAGGCAGGCGGGCGAGTCGACCAAGCGGGTGGTGGCGCGCACGTCCTCGGCCTTGTCCTTGAGCGCCTCCTTGAGCTTGGCCAGCAGCGGCTTGAAGGCCTGCGCCGCCTCCTCCGCCGCCTTCTTCTCCTCCTCGTCCTGCAGCTTGCCCAGGTCGACCGCGCCCTTGGCGACGGACTGCAGCGGCGTGCCGTCGAATTCGTGCAGGTAGCCCAGGGCCCACTCGTCGACCCGGTCGGTCATGAGCAGCACCTCGATGCCCTTTTTCTTGAAGATCTCGAGCTGCGGGCTGTTCTTGGCGGCGGCCAGGGTGTCGGCGGTGATGTAGTAGATGGCCTCCTGGCCCTCTTTCATGCGCGCCTTGTAGTCGGCCAGCGACACGCTGGGCGTGTCGCTGGTGGTCGAGGCGAAGCGCAGCAGCCTGGCGATGCGCTCGCGGTTGGCGAAGTCCTCGCCCAGGCCTTCCTTGAGCACGGCGCCGAACTCGGCCCAGAAGCGGCTGTACTTGCCCTCCTTGGCCTTGTCCTCGTCGCTGACCACGTCGGTCACGCCCTCGCCCCCCTCGCTGGCCTCGTGCCGGTCGTGCCGGGCCAGGTCTTCCAGCATGGACAGCACGCGCTTGACCGAGCCGTCGCGGATCAGCCGCACGTCGCGCGACTCCTGCAACAGCTCGCGGCTGACGTTCAGCGGCAGGTCGCTGGAGTCGATCACGCCGCGCACGAAACGCAGGTAGCTGGGCATCAGGCTTTCCGCGTCGTCCATGATGAACACGCGCTTCACATACAGCTTCACGCCCGCGGCCTTGTCGCGGTTCCACAGGTCGAAGGGCGCCTTGGCGGGGATGTACAAGAGCTGCGTGTATTCGGTGTTGCCCTCGACGCGGTTGTGGCTCCAGGCGAGCGGGTCCTCGTGGTCGTGGCTGATCGCCTTGTAGAACTCCTTGTACTGCTCGTCGGTGATGTCCTTCTTCGGGCGCGTCCACAGGGCGCTGGCCTTGTTCACCGTCTCCCACTCGCCCGTCTTCACCATCTCGCCGGGCTCGCCTTCCTTGTCGGACTCCTTCCACTCCTCCTTTTCCATCAGGATGGGCAGGCTGATGTGGTCGGAATACCTGGCGATGATCTGCCTGAGCTTCCAGGCGTTCAGGAACTCGTCAGCATCGTCCCGCAGGTGCAGGATGACGCTGGTGCCGCGCTGGCCGCGCTCGATCTGCTCGACCTCGAATTCGCCGGCGCCGGCGCTCGTCCAGCGCACGCCCTCGGAGGCCGGCAGGCCCGCGCGGCGCGATTCCACCGTGATGCGGTCGGCGACGATGAAGCCGGAATAGAAGCCCACGCCGAACTGGCCGATCAGCTGGCCCTGCTCGGAGGCGCTGGCCTTCTGGTCGCTGGACAGGCGGCTCATGAAGTCGCGCGTGCCGCTCTTGGCGATGGTGCCCAGGTGTTCGATGGCCTCCTCGCGGCTCATGCCGATGCCGTTGTCGCTGATGGTGATGGTGCGCGCCGCCTTGTCGAAGGACACGCGCACTTCCAGGTTGGGCTGGTCCTCGTACAGACTGGAATCGTTCAGCGCCTCGAAGCGCAGCTTGTCGCAGGCGTCGGAGGCGTTGGAGACCAGCTCGCGCAGGAAGATTTCCTTGTTGGAATAGAGCGAATGCGTGACCAGGTGCAGCAGCTGGGCGACTTCGGCCTGGAAGGAATGTTGTTGCTTGGAAGTGCTCATGCGTCGTTCTTCGTCGAAAAAGGACTGGGCGTAATGAAAAAAAGCTAAAGAGCCGGCAAGCGCCAGAACGCCTGCCCATGTGGGGACGGCGGGCGGGCCTTCAAGGGTGCAGCCCGCCTTGTTGTTGCACACTATGGCCATGCAGCACCACCGAGCACGCAGCAGCGTCGAGCGCACCGAGCGGGCGCTGGCCGCCATCGAGGACGCCGGCGACGAGGGCCGCCGGATCTTCACCCGCGTCTATGCCGCCACCGCCCTCCAGGCCGCGCGCGCCGCCGACGAGCGCGCCGCGGCCGGCATCACGCTGGGCCCGCTGGACGGGCGCATCGTCTCCCTCAAGGACCTGCTCGACGTGGCGGGCGAGGCGACCACAGCGGGATCGCTGGCCCTGCAAGACGCCCCGCCCGCGCCGCAGGACGCTGCCGTGGTGCGCCGCCTGCGCGCCGGCGGCGCCGTGCTGATCGGCAAGACCAACATGACGGAGTTTGCCTTCTCCGGGATCGGCATCAACCCGCACTACGGCACGCCCGGCAACGCGCACGACGCGACGCGCATCCCCGGCGGCTCGTCCTCGGGGGCGGGCGTCGGCGTGGTGCGCGGCATGGCCGAGATCGCCATCGGCACCGACACGGGCGGCTCGATCCGCATCCCGGCCGCCCTGGCGGGCATCGCCGGCTTCAAGCCGACCCAGGCGCGCGTGCCGCGCGAAGGGGCGCTCCCCCTGTCCACCTCGCTCGACACCATCGGCCCGCTGGCCGCGAGCGTGGCCGACTGCGCGCGCGCGGACGCGGTCCTGGCCGGCGAGCCCTGGGAGCCGCTGCCGAAGCGCCGGGTGGCTGGCCTGCGCATCGGGGTGCCGCGCGGCTGGTTGCTGTCCGAAGCCGATCCGCTGGTGCTCGCCGCCTTCGAGGATGCGCTGTCCCGGCTGTCGGGCGCCGGCGCGCGACTGTCCGACCTGGCGCTCGACGCGTGGATGCTGGCGCCCGCCCGCGTGCAACAGAACGGCACGCTTGCTGCCGCCGAGGCCGCGCACACCCACCGCGAACTGCTGGAGCGCGCCCCGGGTTCGCTCGACCCGCGCGTGCTGGCGCGCATCCGCCCCGGTCAGGGCATCCCGGCCACGCACTACATCGCCGTGCTGGAGGCGCGCGCGCGGCTGCAGCGCGAGCTGGACGGCCAGCTGCAGGACGTGGAGCTGCTCGCCCTGCCGACGGTGCCGATCCTGCCGCCGCGCATCGACGAGCTGCTGGGGAGCGACGCCGCCTTCATGGCAGCCAATGCGCTGGTCCTGCGCAACCCCTCGGTGTTCAATTTCTACGACCTGCCGGCGCTGTCCCTGCCGATGGGGCGGGCGGGCGGCCTGCCCTTCGGCCTGATGCTGGTCGCGCGGCGCGGGCGCGACCGCGAGCTGCTGGCGCTGGCGGCGGCCATCGAGGCGCTGGGCTGAGGCGCGCGCGCCGCCACCAGGGCGGTGCCAGGCCCTTCAGGACATCGCCGGCGCGTCGGGCCGGGGGCCGTCGGGCAGGGGGATGAACTCTTGGTCGTCGGCGTCGGGCAGTTTCATGCGGCCGGCCTCCCAGTCGGCAGCGGCCTGCGCCAGGCGCTCCTTCGACGATGACACGAAGTTCCAATAAATGAAGCGCTCGCCCACGGGCTCGCCGCCCAGCACCATGGCGCTGGTGGGCTCCAGCGCGCGCATCCTCGAGTCGCCGGCGCCCAGCACCAGCATCTGGCCGGCCGCGTAGCGCTGGCCGCCGACCTCGGCCGCGCCGGTCGCCAGATAGAGGGCGCGCTCGGCGTGGCCGCTCGGGATCTCGGCCACGGCGCCGGCCTGCATGTCCAGGTGCGCGTAGAACAGCGGTGAATGCGTGGCCACGCCCGCCGTCAACCCATAGGCACTGCCGGCGATCAGGCGGCCCTCGACGCCGCCTCCGCTCCACTGCGGCAGGTCGCTGCCCGCATGGTGCGAGAACGCCGGGTCGGTCTCCTCGAACTCTTTCGGCAACGCCACCCAGGCCTGGATGCCGTGCAGGTGGTCGCCCACGGCGCGGGCGCGCTCGAAGCGCTCGCTGTGCGTGATGCCGCTGCCGGCGGTCATCCAATTGACCTCGCGCGGGCGGATGGCCTGCGTGCAGCCGATGCTGTCGCGGTGCACCATCTCGCCGGCGAACAGGTACGTGACGGTGGACAGGCCGATGTGCGGGTGTGGGCGCACGTCCACGCTGCGGTCCACACCGGCGGCCAGATCGAGCGGCCCCATGTGGTCGAAGAAGATGAAGGGCCCGACCATGCGCCGCCTGGCAAAGGGCAGCACGCGCCCGACCTCGAAGCCGCCGCCCAGGCTGCGCCGGCGCTGCTCGATCACCATCTCGACCATGGCGTGTCTCCTGTGGGTTTGCAAGGCGCCATGCTGGCACAGACGGGGCGGCCCGGCCAGCACCTGCGGATGCGGCTACGCTCGGGGGCGCCGCCGACCCGCCCGGACCGGAACGCAAGGGCCCGAGCGGGCGGAGGGCCGGGGCACCCGGGCGGCATCCGCCGCCCCATGAGAGGACACGAAGGATGGACGACATCGTCAAACAAGCCATGGCCAGGTGGCCTCGGGTGCCGCACTGCAGCGGCTGGCTGGGGCTGGACGCGCGCGGCCGGTGGTGGCTGCGCGACGAGGCGGCGCAGGCGCTGGGGGACTTTGCCAGCGGCGTGCCGGGCGCGCGCGGCAGCCTGCTCGAGCACGAGGGGCTGATCGCCTTCATCGGGCGCAACTACGAGGCCGACGCGCAGGGGCAGTGGTTCTTCCAGAACGGCCCGCAGCGGGTATACGTCGAACTGGAGGCCGCGCCCTGGGTGTGGCGCCTGCAGGAGGATGGCCAGGTGCTCTCGCACACCGGGCGCGCCGCGCAAGCGACCGGGCTGTGGCTGGACGAGGCGGGGCGCCCCTACCTGCTGACCGACCTGGGCTTCGGGTTGGTGCACAGCCAGGACGTGGGACTGGTGGCGCAGGCCGTCGAGCAGGGGCGCTGGACGCCCGAGACGATCCCGTCGGAGGCGATGCCGGCACGCTTCGGCTTCGTTCTCAGCCCGCAGCAGCGGGCAGCCCGCCGGGAGCCACCTCGCGCCGCCAC
>NZ_ALEE01000644.1 GCF_000282995.1 Melaminivora alkalimesophila | reverse complement strand
AACCCGAACTCCTCCAGGATGGCAGCGAGCCGCTCGGCCGCGCTGCGCTTTCTCTGCCCCGTCCAGCGCGCCAGGATCAGCTCGTTCTTCAGGCTGTGCTCCCAGCCCACCACCTTCAGGCCGACCTGCTCGCACATGCGCCGGATCTGGCGCTTCTTGCCCTCCGTCAGCACGAAGCGCAGCTGCTCGGGGTTCTGCCATTCGACCTGGGCGGGTTTCAGGCGCTGGCCATCGAGCGCCAGGCCGTGGCGCAGCAGCGCCAGCCGCTCCTCGGGGAAGGCGGCACGCACGTCCTGCGCGACATCGCCATACTGCACCCGCACCAGGTACTCCTTGTCCACGGTCGAGTCCTCGCCGATCAGCTGGCGCGCGATGCGCCCGTCCTGCGTCAGCACCAGCAGGCCCACGGAGTCGATGTCCAGTCGCCCGCAGGGGGCCAGCCCGCGCAGCTGGGAGGGCGAGAAGCGCGTGCGGCTGGCGTC
>NZ_ALEE01000643.1 GCF_000282995.1 Melaminivora alkalimesophila | reverse complement strand
GGCTGGCGTCGCCCTGCCAGTGGGTGCGCGGGCCGATCAGGCTTGCCGCCGGCCGGTGGCCGTCCTCGGCCTGGCCGCTCACGTAGCCCACCGGCTTGTGCAGCAGGATCGTCACCTGGTCGCGCTGGCGGCCCTGGGCGGCGCGGTCCACCTCGATGCGTGCCTGCGGGCCGACCTGCTGCCCGACCGAGGCCGGCACACCGTCCACGCGCACCCAGCCGCG
>NZ_ALEE01000642.1 GCF_000282995.1 Melaminivora alkalimesophila | reverse complement strand
CCCCCAGCCGCGCGCGATCCACTCGTCCGCCTCGCGGCGCGAGCACAGGCCGAGCTCCGCCATGCGCTTGTTCAGGCGCTGGGCACCCGCGGGCACCTGCGCGCCCTGCGGCGCCGCGGGGCGGGACGACCGGGCGCGGCCGGACGCCGGCGCGCTCGCCGGCCGGGGCGCTGCACTCAGGCTCAGGCGCGGGCGGGCGCGAGGGACGGGAGAAGCGGGCGCAGGAGGAGAGGGCCGGTCGGACATGCGCACTATTGTCGCGCGGCCGACGCCGGGCCGCCGCCGCTCAGATCAGGGCGGCCGGCTCGCGGTGCGCAGGCAGCGCCCCATCCGCCTTGCGCCGCTTGCGCCCCCGCCCGGGGCCGGCGGCGCCCTCGTGCGGAAAGAGGCTGGTGCGCAGGGCCTGCAGATCCAGCACGCGCAGGCCCCCGTACTCCACGCGGATGGCGCCCTGCGCCTCCAGGAAGGCCAGCGCCTCGTTCACCCGCTGGCGCGACAGCCCCACGAGGTAGGCGAGCTCCTGCTGCGTGATGCGCAGCACATCGCCCAATCCCGGATAGAGCACCGGATTGAACAGTGCCGCCAGGCTGCGCGCCACCCGCAGATCCGGACGGCCCAGCCGGTCGATCTCGCGCGCGCCGATGAACTGCCCCAGCCGTTCGTTGAGCTGGTTCATGATGAAGCGGTTGAAGCCGATGGAGTGGTCCAGCAGCCAGTGGAAGGTGTCGATCGGCAGGCCCGCCACCACGCTCTTGCGCAGCGCCTGGATGTTGTAGCGGTAGGGCTCGCGCTTGACCGCCGTGCCTTCTCCGAACCAGCCGCCGGGCGGCACGCCGGTGAAGGTCATGGTCAGCCCGTCGGCGTTGTCGGTGCTCATCTTGAGCAGCCCCTCCACCACACCGAACCAGTAGGTCACCGGGCGGCCCACGCGACACACGTAGTCGCCGGCTCGGGCATCGCCCACCACGAGCGCGGCCGCCGCCCGCTCGCGCTCGGCCGGCTGCAGCTGCGCCAGCCAGGGAATGCCGGCCAGCTCGGCGGCGGTGGGGGGGCGGCGGCGCTGGTGCAGGGAAGCGTCGTGGCTCATGGGACGCGAGCTTGCCGCCAAACCGGGCGCTGCGGCCTGCGGGAATACCACGATGCCCGGGCTGCGGCCAGGCGGCTGCACGCCCGGACACGGCCCGGGAGGGCCCCTAAGGGTTTGACCCCTGAGGACAAACCCCGAGATTGTCGTCACAAAGACTATATGACGTCAAACACGCTTCTACCATTCGTTTCAAACATGCAGCCAGACGGCCCGCGCATCGCACGCGAAGCCGGGCTGCCGATCCACGAACCCCGAGGAGTCGGAATGAAAAGCACATTCCCCCACCTGCTGCTGCGCCAGGCGAGCGAGCGCCCCGACGCGCCGGCCCTGCGCGAGAAGGAATACGGCATCTGGCAGACCTGGTCCTGGCAGGCCGCCGCCACCGAGGTGCGCCACATGGCCTGTGGGCTGCTGTCGCTCGGTTTCGCGCGCGGGCAGAACCTGGCCCTGATCAGCGACAACCGGCCCCATGTCTACATGGGTTTCCTGGCGGTGCAGAGCGTGGGCGGCGTGCCGATTCCGCTGTACCAGGACGCGGTCGCCGCCGAAATGGCCTTCGTCATCCAGGACGCCGACGTCCACTTCGCCTTCGCCGAGAACCAGGAGCAGGTGGACAAGCTGCTGGAAGTGCGCGAGAGCGTGCCCGGCATCCGCCACATCATCTACGACGACCCGCGCGGGCTGCGCAACTACGACCAGCCGGGCCTGATCAGCACCGCCCAGCTGGTCGCGCGCGGCGCCGAATGGGACCGCGCCAACCCGGGCGTGTGGGAGTCCATGCTCGCCAGCGTCCAGCCGGACGACGTCTCCGTCATCCTCTACACCTCCGGCACCACCGGCAAGCCCAAGGGCGTGTGCCTGACGCACGCGGCCTTCATCGGCTCCGCCCAGGGCGGCATCGAGGTGGACCGCCTGGGCCCGCAGGACGACGTGCTGTCGTACCTGCCGCCGGCCTGGGTGGGCGACCACCTGTTTTCCTTTGCCCAGTGGGTCGTGGCGGGCTTCACCATCAATTGCCCGGAATCGGCGGGCACGGTGGCCATCGACATGCGCGAGATCGGGCCGAGCTACTACTTCGCGCCGCCGCGCATCTTCGAGGGCATGCTGACCTCGGTGTCGATCCGCATGGAAGACGCCGCGCGCCCGAAGCGCTGGCTGTTCGACCAGTGCATGCAGCTGGCGCGCCGCGTCGGCTCCGACATCCTGGACGGCAAGCCGGTCGGCGCGCTCGACCGCCTCAAGTACAAGCTGGCGGACCTGGCCATCTATGGGCCGCTGCGCAACGTCATGGGCCTGTCGCGCATCCGCGTGGCCTACACGGCGGGCGCGGCCATCGGGCCGGACCTGTTTCGCTTCTTTCGCTCGATCGGCATCAACCTCAAGCAGCTCTATGGCCAGACCGAGACCTGCGCCTATGTCTGCCTGCAGCGCGACGGGCAGGTGGAGCTGGCCAGCGTCGGCCAGGCCGCGCCGGGGATCGAGCTGAAGATCGCCGACAGCGGCGAAGTGCTGGTCAAGGGCGTGTCGCTGCTCAAGGAATACTACAAGCGCCCCGACGCCACCGCCGAGGTGTTCGACGAGAACGGCTACTTCAAGACCGGCGACGCCGGCCTGATCGACGCGCAGGGGCAGCTGCGCATCATCGACCGCGCCAAGGACGTGGGCAAGATGGCCAGCGGCGCCATGTTCGCGCCCAACTACATCGAGAACAAGCTCAAGTTCTTCCCGCACATCAAGGAAGCCGTGTGCTTCGGCAACGGCCGGGACCGGGTCTGCGCCTTCCTGAACATCGACTACGAGGCCGTGGGCAACTGGGCCGAGCGCCAGGGCATTCCCTACGGTGGCTACGTGGACCTCGCCTCCAAGCCCCAGGTGCTGGAGCTGATGGCCGAGTGCGTTGCCAAGGTGAACGCCGACCTGGCGAGCGAGCCGGGCATGGCCGACACCCAGGTGGCGCGCTTCCTGGTGCTGCACAAGGAGCTCGACCCGGACGACGACGAGCTGACGCGCACGCGCAAGGTGCGCCGCGGCTTCATCGCCGACAAGTACGGCGTGCTGGTCGACGCGCTGTATGCGGGCCGGTCCGAGCAGTTCATCGAGACCCAGGTCAAGTTCGAGGACGGACGCACCGGCAGCGTCAGCGCCACCCTGAAGATCGTCGACGCCAAGACCTACCCGGCCACGCAGGCAGCCGCCTGAGGCCCCACGAGGCAAGTGCACCCATGACCAGCAAGAAAATCGGCGACGTCATCCTCGACGTCAAGAACATCAGCCTGCGCTTTGGCGGCGTGAAGGCGCTCACGGACATCTCGTTCGACGTGCGCGAGCACGAGATCCGCTCGATCATCGGCCCCAACGGCGCCGGCAAGAGCTCGATGCTCAACTGCATCAACGGCGTCTACACCCCTTCCGAAGGCTCGATCACCTTCCGCGGCAAGACCTTCTCGCACATGAACAGCCGCCAGGTGGCGGAGATGGGGGTGGCGCGCACCTTCCAGAACCTGGCGCTGTTCAAGGGCATGAGCGTGATCGACAACATCATGACCGGGCGCAACCTGAAGATCAAAAGCAACCTGTTCCTGCAGGCGCTGCGCATCGGCCCGGCGGAAAAAGAGGAAATCCGCCACCGCGAGTTCGTCGAGCACATCATCGACTTCCTGGAGATCCAGGCGCACCGCAAGACCCCCGTGGGCCAATTGCCCTACGGCCTGCAAAAGCGCGTGGACTTAGGGCGCGCCCTGGCCATGGAGCCGCAGGTGCTGCTGCTCGATGAACCCATGGCCGGCATGAACGTGGAAGAGAAGCAGGACATGTGCCGCTTCATCCTCGACGTGAACGACGAGTTCGGCACCACGATCGTGCTGATCGAGCACGACATGGGCGTGGTGATGGACATCTCCGACCGTGTCGTGGTCCTGGACTACGGCAAGAAGATTGGCGACGGCGCGCCGGACGAAGTCCGCAACAACGAAGACGTGATCCGCGCCTACCTGGGCACCAGCCACTGAGGCGGGAGACAAGCAAATGGCATTCTTTCTTGAAACATTGATCGGCGGCCTGATGGCCGGCATGCTGTATTCGCTCGTGGCCCTGGGCTTCGTGCTGATCTTCAAGGCTTCGGGCGTCTTCAACTTCGCCCAGGGCGCCATGGTGCTGTTCGCAGCCCTGGCGATGGCGCGCTTCTCCGAGTGGATCCCCAAGTGGACCGGTATCGACAACGCCATCGTGGCCAATCTCGCGGCCTTCGTGATCGCGGGCGTGTTCATGTTTGCCGTGGCCTGGCTGATCGAACGCCTGGTGCTGCGCCATCTCGTGAACCAGGAAGGCGCGACGCTGCTCATGGCCACGCTGGGCATCACCTACTTCCTCGAAGGCGTAGGCCAGACGATTTTCGGCAGCGACATCTACAAGATCGACGTGGGCATGCCCAAGGATCCGGTGTTCCTGTTCGAATCCATGTTCCAGGGCGGCGTCCTGGTGAACAAGGAGGACGTGATCGCTGCCGGCATCGCCGCGACGCTGGTGCTGCTGCTGAGCATCTTCTTCCAGAAGACCAAGACCGGCCGAGCCCTGCGCGCCGTGGCCGACGACCACCAGGCCGCCCAGTCCATCGGCATTCCGCTCAACCGCATCTGGGTCATCGTCTGGTGCGTGGCCGGCGTCGTGGCCCTGGTGGCCGGGATGATCTGGGGCTCCAAGCTGGGCGTGCAGTTCTCGCTCACCACCGTGGCGCTGCGCGCCCTGCCGGTGGTGATCCTGGGCGGCCTGACCTCGGTGCCCGGCGCCATCATCGGCGGCCTGATCATCGGCGTGGGGGAGAAGCTCTCGGAGGTGTACCTGGGCCCGTTCGTGGGCGGAGGCATCGAGATCTGGTTCGCCTACGTGCTGGCGCTCGTCTTCCTGCTGTTCCGTCCCCAGGGTCTCTTCGGGGAAAAAATCATTGACCGCGTGTGACAGGCCGTCGCAACGATTGAGGAGATTCCATGTTTTATCGTGAGAACGGCCAGTTCAAGACGAGCTACCGCGCCGACCAGCAGATCTTCCCCATTGCCCAGGACCGCATCGCGGTGCTGGTGCTGCTGGCAGCGGCCTTCGTGCTGGTGCCGCTGCTGGCCAGCGACTACCTGTACCGCGCCATCCTGATCCCGCTGGTCATCATGTCCATGGCCGCCCTGGGCGTGAACATCCTGGTGGGCTACTGCGGGCAGATCTCGCTGGGTTCGGGCGCCTTCATGGCGGTGGGCGCCTACGGGGCCTTCAACTTCTTCGTGCGCTTCCCCGGCATGCCCCTCATCCCCGCGCTGATCCTGGGCGGCCTGTGCGCCACCTTCTTCGGCATCCTGTTCGGGCTGCCCAGCCTGCGCGTCAAGGGCCTGTACCTCGCCGTGGCCACGCTGGCCGCCCAGTTCTTCAGCGACTGGATGTTCCTGCGCATCAAGTGGTTCACCAACAACTCGGACTCGGGCTCCGTCTCGGTGAGCCAGCTGCAGGTGCTGGGCATGCCGCTGGAGAGCGCCCTGTCCAAATACCTGTTCTGCCTGGCGCTGCTGGTGGTGATCGCCCTGCTGGCCAAGAACCTGGTGCGCGGCGCCATCGGCCGCGAGTGGATGGCCATCCGCGACATGGACGTGGCGGCTGCGGTGATCGGCATCCGGCCGATGTACGCCAAGCTCTCCGCCTTCGCGGTCAGCTCCTTCATCATCGGCGTGGCCGGCGCGCTGTGGGCCTTCGTGCACCTGGGCGCCTGGGAGCCGGCGGCCTTCTCGGTGGAGGTCTCGCTGCGCCTGCTGTTCATGGTCATCATCGGCGGCCTGGGCTCCATCATGGGCAGCTTCTTCGGCGCAGCCTTCATCGTGGTACTGCCCATCCTGCTGAACCAGCTGCTGCCGCCGCTGTTCTCCCTGTTCGGCTTGGAAATCTCCACGGCCGGCCTCTCGCACGCCGAGTTCATGATCTTCGGCGCCCTGATCGTGTGGTTCCTGATCGTGGAACCCCACGGCCTGGCCAAGCTGTGGTCCACCGGCAAGCAGAAGATGCGCGTGTGGCCCTTCCCGCACTGATGTCCGATTCCTTCCCGCGCTACGCAACCACCCAACCACAAGGAGACAACGCCATGAAGCTGACCCAACTTGCCGTCGCGGCCGCCGTACTGG
>NZ_ALEE01000641.1 GCF_000282995.1 Melaminivora alkalimesophila | reverse complement strand
CCGCCGTACTGGCCGCTGCCGGCGCCTCGGTATCCACCAGCGCGTTCGCGCAACAGGCGCCCGAGCAGTTCTTCCCGCTGCTGTCCTACCGCACCGGCCCCTACGCGCCCAACGGCACGCCCTGGGCCAACGGCAAGCAGGACTACCTCAAGCTCATCAACGCCCGCGACGGCGGCGTGAACGGCGTGAAGCTGACGTTCGAGGAGTGCGAGACCGGCTACGCCACCGACCGCGGCGTGGAGTGCTACGAGCGCCTGAAGAGCCGCCCGGGCGTGGCCCTGTTCGATCCGCAGGCCACGGGCATCACCTTCGCGCTGACCGAGAAGGCGCCCGTGGACAAGATCCCGCTGATGACGCTGGGCTACGGCCTGTCGGTGGCCGCCGACGGCATGGCGTTCAAGTGGAACTTCCCGTACATGGGCAGCTACTGGACGGGCGCAGACATCCTGATCCAGCACCTGGGCAAGCAAAACGGCGGCCTGGACAAGCTCAAGGGTAAGAAGATCGCCCTGGTCTACCACGACAGCCCGTTCGGCAAGGAACCCATCCCGCTGCTGCAGGAACGCGCCAAGATGCACGGGTTCGACCTGCAGCTGCTGCCGGTGACCGCCCCCGGCGTGGAGCAGAAGGCCACCTGGCTGCAGGTGCGCAAGGACCGGCCCGACTACGTGCTGCTGTGGGGCTGGGGCGTGATGAACTCCACCGCCCTGAAGGAAGCCCAGGCCACGGGCTACCCGCGCGACAAGATGTACGGCGTGTGGTGGGCCGGCGCCGAGCCGGACGTGCGCGACGTGGGCGAGGGGGCCAAGGGCTACCACGCGCTGGCGCTCAACGGCTACGGCAAGGAAGCCAAGGTCATCCAGGACATCCTGAAGCACGTGCACGACAAGGGCCAGGGCACGGGTCCGAAGGACGAGGTCGGCTCCGTGCTGTACACGCGCGGCGTGATCATCCAGATGCTGGGCGTGGAGGCCGTGCGCCGCGCGCAGGAGCGCTTCGGCAAGGGCAAGGTCATGACCGGCGAGCAGGTGCGCTGGGGCATGGAAAACCTGGCGCTGGACCAGAAGAAGCTGGACGCGCTGGGCTTCAACGGCGTGATGCGCCCGCTGTCCACGAGCTGCAGCGACCACATGGGCTCGACCTGGGCGCGCGTGCACACCTGGGACGGCAAGAAGTGGAACTTCTCCTCCGACTGGTACCAGGCCGACGAACAGATCATCAAGCCGATGGTCAAGGCCGGCGCCGACAAGTACCTCTCGGACAAGAAGATGCAGCGCCGCGAGACGGGCGACTGCCAGAGCTGATCCGGCACGCCTCCGGGGCCGCTGCGCGGCTCCCCCCTTCTCTGGCGTGCGCTTCACGCACGGGGAAGGGGGTGGGGGCAGATTTTGGCTGGCTGAGCGGCAGCCGCCTATCGCAAGGGTTGCGTCGGCAGCCCTTGCGATTGGCACCCAACGCGGAAGTGAGAGTTATGGACACCAGAAACATCGTCCTGAACGTCAACGGCATCGAGGTCATCTACAACCACGTGATCCTGGTGCTCAAGGGCGTGTCGCTGCAGCTGCCCGAGCGCGGCATCGTCGCGCTGCTGGGCGGCAACGGCGCGGGCAAGACGACCACGCTGCGGGCCATCTCCAACCTGCTCAAGGGCGAGCGCGGCGAGGTCACCAAGGGCTCCATCGAGCTGCGCGGCGAGCGCATCGAGAACCTCTCGCCCGCCGAGCTGGTCAAGCGCGGGGTGGTGCAGGTCATGGAAGGGCGGCACTGCTTCGCGCACCTGACCATCGAGGAGAACCTGCTCACCGGCGCCTACACCCGCACCGACAAGGCGGAGATCGCCGCCAACCTGGAGAAGGTCTACAACTACTTCCCGCGCCTGAAGACCCGGCGCACCAGCCAGGCGGCCTACACCTCGGGCGGCGAGCAGCAGATGTGTGCCATCGGCCGCGCGCTGATGAGCAACCCCAGCATCGTGCTGCTGGACGAGCCCTCCATGGGCCTGGCGCCGCAGATCGTCGAGGAGGTCTTCAACATCGTCAAGGACCTCAACGACAAGGAAGGCACGACCTTCCTGCTGGCCGAGCAGAACACCAACATGGCGCTCAAGTACGCCGACTACGGCTACATCATGGAGAGCGGGCGCATCGTCATGGACGGCCCCGCCCACGAGCTGGCCAACAACGCCGACGTCAAGGAGTTCTACCTTGGCATGGGCGGCAGCGAGCGCAAGAGTTTCCGCGACGTCAAGAGCTACAAGCGCAGGAAGCGCTGGCTCGCCTGACGCTCGTCGCCCCTTCCCCGTCCTTTGCTGACTGCCAACCCGCCGACCCGGCGGG
>NZ_ALEE01000640.1 GCF_000282995.1 Melaminivora alkalimesophila | reverse complement strand
CCGACCCGGCGGGTCGGGGTTCCTTTTGCCTAGAAAACCACTTCCAGAGGAAACATCGCCATGAGCCTGTTTTATGACGCACTGGAGACGCGCTCGCCCGAGGAGCGCGAGGCCGACCTCATGGCCGCCCTGCCGCGCCAGCTCGAGCATGCCCGCCGCTCCTCGCGCGCCTGGGCCGAAATCCTGGCGGACATCGACCCGGGCGGCGTCACCACGCGCGAGGCGCTGGCGCGCCTGCCCGTGACGCGCAAGCACGAGCTGCTCGAGCGCCAGCAGGCCACGCGGAGCACCGACCCGCTGGGCGGCTTCGCGACGCTCGGCTTCGGTGCGCAGATGCCGCGGGTGTTCGCCAGCCCCGGCCCGATCTACGAGCCCGAGGGCACGCAGCGCGACTACTGGCGCATGGCGCGCGCGATCCACGCGGCGGGCTTTCGCGCCGGCGAGCTGGTCCACAACTGCTTTTCCTACCACTTCGTGCCGGCCGGCGCGATGATGGAAAGCGGCGCCCACGCCCTGGGCTGCACGGTCTTTCCCGGCGGCACCGGCCAGACCGAGCAGCAGGTGCAGGCGATCGCCGAGCTGCGCCCGGCCGGCTACATCGGCACGCCCAGCTTCCTGAAGCTGATCCTGGAGAAGGCCGAGGAGATGAAGGTCGCGCTGCCGAGCCTGACCAAGGCGCTGCTGTCGGCCGAGGCCTTCCCGCCCTCGCTGCGCGACTGGATGGCGGCGCGCGGCGTGGCCGGCTACCAATGCTACGCCACCGCCGACCTGGGCCTGATCGCCTACGAGACCAGCGCGCGCGAAGGTCTGGTGCTGGGCGAGGACGTGATCGTCGAGATCGTGCGTCCCGGCACGGGCGATCCGGTGCCCGAGGGCGAGGTCGGCGAGCTGGTCGTGACGACGCTCAACCCGGTCTATCCGCTGATCCGCTTCGGCACGGGCGACCTGTCGGCCGTGCTCGCCGGCCCCTGCCCCACCGGGCGCACCAACACGCGCATCAAGGGCTGGATGGGACGCGCCGACCAGACGACCAAGGTGCGCGGCATGTTCGTGCACCCCGGGCAGGTCGCCACGGTAGCCAAGCGCTTCCCGCAGGTGCTGCGCGCGCGGCTGGTGGTCAGTGGCGAGATGGCCAGCGACCGGATGGTGCTGCAGGTGGAGACCACCGAGACGGCGCCGGGACTGGCGACGCTGCTGGCCGACACCCTGCGCGAGGTGACCAAGCTGCGCGGCGAAGTGGAGATGCTGCCGCCCGGCTCGCTGCCCAACGACGGCAAGGTCATCGAGGACGCGCGCAGCTACAGCTGAGGACGGGCGACGGCGCTGGCGCCGCTCACCAGACGACGTCGGCTTCCTCGGCGGCGCTGCGCCGCAGCATGTCGATGAAGGGGGCGGCGCGCTGGCGCAGGCTCACCCGGTCCTGCGCGCCCGCGTGCTCCCCGTCCTCCTCGGGGGCGGCCGCGTCGCCTTCCCGCCCCTGCCGGGCGGCGCGCCGGGCCTCGGCGATGCGCGCCTCTTCCTCGGCCACGGCCCGCTGCAGCGCGTCGATGGCCGCGGGGATCTGCTCGACGGTGATGATGCCGTGTGGCTCGTCGCCCTTGCCGATGATCTGCAGCACCTGCCGCCCGTTCGGCTCGAGCATGATGAGGTCGGCGGTGGCGCGGGATTTGAACTTGTAGAGCATCCGGTCCTTCGTGGAAATAGCAAGAGAAAGCGCAGGGAAAGCACGGGCAGGGGCTGCGTGCTGCGCACGCCTTCAGGCGCTCGCCTGCAGCTGCCCGGCGTACATGTAGCCGCGGTTGAAAGGATAGCCACTTTGCGCGCCGCGCATCGGGCCTTCCTCGGCCCGCCCGCTCGGGCGCACGGCCAGGATCTGGTGCAGGGCGATCCAGCCGCGCTCGAAGGCCAGCGCGCAGCCCGCCAGGTACAGCCGGTAGGCGCGCAGGGCGCGCTCGCCCTTTTCCTGGCCATGTTGCGCCACCAGGGTCGCCAGCGCCTCGTCGCTGCGCGCCTCCAGCGCGTCGGACCAAGCCCACAGTGTGCGTGCGTAATGCGGCCGCAGGTTCTCCGTGTCCACCATCTCCAGCCCGGCGCGCGCCATCTCCTGCAGGGCCACGCTCACGTGCAGCAGCTCCCCGCCAGGGAAGATGTAGCGCTCGATGAACTCGCCCATGCCTGCCCCCAGTCCGGCGTTGTCCAGTCCACCGGCGGTGATGCCGTGGTTCATCATCAGGCCGCCGGAGCGCAGCAGGCGGTGCACGGTGCCGAAGTAGCGCTCCATCTGCGCGCGGCCCACGTGCTCGAACATGCCGACCGAGGCGATCTTGTCGAAGGGTTGCGGCACCTGCAGCTCGCGGTAGTCCAGCAGCTGCATGCGCACCCGGCCGCCCAGGCCGCGCTCCTCGATCAGCCGCTGCACGTGGGCGTGCTGGTTGCGCGACAGCGTGATGCCGGTCGCATCCACGCCGTAGTGCTCGGCGGCCCACAGCAGCAGCCCGCCCCACCCGGCGCCGATGTCCAGGAAGCGCTCGCCCTCGCGCAGCATGAGCTTTCTGCAGATGTGGTCGAGCTTGGCCTCCTGCGCCTGGGCGAGGGTCATGTCGTGCTCGCGGAAATAGGCACAGGAATAGACCCGGCGCGGGTCCAGCCACAGGGCGTAGAAGTCGTCCGAGAGGTCGTAGTGGAACTGGATGTTCTGCGCGTCGCCGGTGAGCGTGTGCGCGGCCATGGAGCGGGCACGCACCAGCACCCGCTGCCACCAGTTCATCTGGACGTCGCGCGCCGGGTCGAGCCGCAGGAGCGCCGCCGCGGCCGCCATCAGCTGGCGCATGCTGCCCTCCAGCGCCACGCGCCCCTCGACGATCGCGGCCCCCACGTTGCCGATCTCGCCCATGGCCAGCGCCACCACCGCCATGCGGTCGCGAAAGCGCAGCCGCACATCGGCGTCCGCCGGCCCCAGCCGCATGCCGTCCGGCAGCTCCACGCAGACCCCCACCGGCGACAATGCCAGGCTCTCTTCCAGCGAGTTCAGCAAGCTCTTCATTCCCCCCTCCAGCGGCGCCCACGACAGGACGATTCTTGGGGACCGCTCCTGCTTCGTCAATGGGCGATGGCTGACAGACGGGCGGCGCCCGCGCCGACGCTGCCCGCGCGCC
Source organism: Melaminivora alkalimesophila (assembly GCF_000282995.1). Lineage (GTDB taxonomy): Bacteria > Pseudomonadota > Gammaproteobacteria > Burkholderiales > Burkholderiaceae_C > Melaminivora > Melaminivora alkalimesophila. Next base: position 1,072 of record NZ_ALEE01000640.1, on the reverse strand, counting down.
CGCCAGGGCGAAAGCGCCGCGGTCGGGGCGGCGAACCGGGCCGCGGCGGGTGGCCCTTGCGCGCCCCGCTGGCCGAAACCGGCCGAGCTATGGCCTAATAGCGGGTTTTCAGGTTTTTTCTCTCACCGATCTCAGGAGCCGCCATGGGCAACAAAATCGTCACCGAGGCCGACCGCAAGGCCACCCCCCGTCCCACTCCCATGCCCGGCATGGCCGTCCCCACGCACGGCCGCGGCCAGCGCGTGAGCAAGGAGCGCGGCGTGAACACGCGCCACAAGAAGAACCCGGGCAAGCGCCACCGCTGAGCGGCCGCCCGGCCAGCTGCTGCAAGGCCCTCTTCGCGAGGGCTTTTTCGTTTTCGCCGCCGCCCCCGCGCCCATGTCCACCCGCCCTGCCCCCGTCGCCCTGACCGGCCCGCGTCGGCTTGCTCGCGCCGGCGTGGCGTGCAGCGCCCTGCTGCTGGCGGCCTGCGCCCAGTCGGGCGGCGCGCTGGGCTACTACTGGCAGTCCCTGCGCGGCCACCTGGCGATCCTGCAGGCGGCGCGCCCGGTGCCCGAGTGGCTGGCGGCCGAGGACACGCCGCAGGCGCTGCGCCAGCGGCTGGCGCTCGCCCAGGAAGCGCGGCGCTTCGCCAGCGAGGAGCTGGCGCTGCCGGACAATGCCAGCTACCGCCGCTACGCCCGCCTGGAGCGCCGCGCGGCGGTGTGGAACGTGGTGGCGGCGCCGCCCTGGTCGCTGCAGCTGCACACCTGGTGCTTTCCCGTCACCGGCTGCATCGGTTACCGCGGCTACTTCCAAGAGGAAGAGGCCCGCGCGGAAGCGGCACGGCTCGCCGGCCAGGGGCTGGAGGTCAGCGTCTACGAGGTGCCGGCCTACTCCACGCTCGGCTACAGCAACTGGCTGGGGGGCGATCCGCTGCTGTCGACCTTCATCGGCTGGCCCGAGGGCGACTTCGTGCGGCTGCTGCTGCACGAGCTTGCGCACCAGTCGGCCTACGCCGCCGGGGACACGGCCTTCAACGAGTCCTACGCCACCGCGGTCGAGCGCCTGGGCGCGCGCCAATGGCTCGACC
>NZ_ALEE01000639.1 GCF_000282995.1 Melaminivora alkalimesophila | reverse complement strand
TGGCTCGACCGCCACGCCCGGCCGGGTGCGCGTGCCGACGACCAGCGCAGCGAGGAGCGGCGCAGCCAGTGGCGTGCACTCACCCGCCAGACGCGCGAGCGCCTGGCAGCGCTGTATGCCGAGGGTCCCCCCACCGCGGCGCAGCAGGCAGAGCGCGCGGCCCGCAAGCGGGCGATCTTCGCGGAATTTGCCTCGGCCTATGGCCAGCTGCGCGCCCGGTGGATCGCGGCCGGGCTGGAGGCCGCCCGGCTGGCGCCGCTGGACCGGTGGGTGGAGGGCGCCAACAACGCCAGCTTTGCAGCCCAGGGCGCGTACGACGACCTGGTGCCGGCCTTCATGGCGCTGTTCGAGCAGGAGGGCGGGGACTGGCGGCGCTTTCACGCCGCCGTGCAGCAGCTGGCGCGCGCGCCCCGGCCAGAGCGCGACGCCCGGCTTGCGGCGCTCAGCCGCGCAGCGACTCGATGAGGTCGATGTACTGCTGCTTGGCGGTGTCGCTGTCGGTGCCCTTGAGCTTTTCCCAGGCGTCCCACTTGGCGCGGCCGACGATGTCGGAGAAGCTGGGCTTCTTCTCCTGGTTGTCGCCGGCGGTGGCCTGCTTGTACAGCGCGTAGATCTTCAGCAGCGTCGGGTTGTCGGGGCGCTCGCTCAGGTTCTTGGAGTTGGCGACGGCGGCCTCGAAGCGCGTGTTCAGGTCGGACATGGGTGCTTCCTCGCAGGGCTTGGGTTGGAATGGGTGCAGTGTAGCCAAAAAAACGAACGATCGTGCTTTTCGAAGCCGAAAAAAAACCCCGCCGCGCGGACGGGGTCCCGGGGGGCGCCTGCCCCTGGCGACGCTCAGGCCGCAACCGTGGGCTCAGCCAGCCAGCGGCGCGCCAGCTCCACCCAGAAGGTGCCACCCAGCGGGATCAGGTCGTCGTTGAAGTCGTAGCTGGGGTTGTGCAGGGTGCAGGGCCCGCCGCCGTGGCCCATGGCGCGGTGGTCGCCGTCGCCGTTGCCGATGAAGACGTAGGCGCCGGGCTTGGCCTGCAGCATGTAGGCGAAGTCTTCGGCGCCCATGGTGGGCTCCTGCGCGCGCACGTTGTCCGCGCCGACGATGTCCGCCATCACCCGGGCGGCGAAATCGGCCTCCGCCGAGGTGTTTACCGTGGGCGGGTAGTTGCGCACGAACTCGAACTCGCACCCGGCACCGAAGGCGGCGCAGGTGTGCTCGGCGATCTGGCGCATGCGTTCTTCGATCAGGTCCAGCACGGCCGTGGTGAAGGTGCGCACCGTGCCCTGCAGCTCGCACGAATCCGGCACCACGTTGGTCGCCTCGCCGGCGTGGATCATGGTCACGGACAGCACGCCGGCGTCCACCGGCTTCTTGTTGCGGCTGATGATGTTCTGGAAAGCCTGCACCATCTGGCAGGCGATGACGACCGGGTCGATCCCCAGGTGCGGCATGGCGCCGTGCGCGCCCTTGCCGCGGATGGTGATCTTGAATTCGTTCGACGAGGCCATCACCGGGCCGGGGCTGACGGCGAAGCTGCCCACCGGCATGCCTGGCCAGTTGTGCATGCCGAACACCGCCTGCATGGGGAACTGCTCGAACAGCCCGTCCTTGATCATCTCGCGCGCGCCCCCGCCGCCCTCCTCGGCCGGCTGGAAGATCAGGTAGACGGTGCCGTCGAAATCGCGGTGCTCGTGCCTGGAGAAATACTGCGCCGCCGCCAGCAGCATCGCCGTGTGGCCATCGTGGCCGCAGGCGTGCATCTTGCCGGGGTGGCGGCTGGCGTGCTCGAAGGTGTTGAACTCCTGCATGGGCAGGGCGTCGATGTCGGCGCGCAGGCCCACGGCGCGGCCGCTCTTGCCGCCGTCGCGCCCGTGCACGATGCCGACCACGCCGGTGGTGCCCAGGCCGCGGTGGATCGGGATGCCCCACTCCGTCAGCTTGGCGGCGATCACGTCGGCCGTGCGCACCTCCTCGAAGCACAGCTCCGGATGGGCATGGATGTCGCGCCGCACGGCGGCAAGGGCGGTGGCCTGGAGGGCGATGGAGTCGATGATCTTCATGGTGCTTGCGTGCGGTTCGTCCGGGACCCGGCCAGTCTAGCCGCTCAGGTGCGAACCCGTCCGTCGCCGGTGAGCATGGACATCTCCACGAAGCGGGAACCCTCGTGGTTGCTGCTGCTGAAGGCGATCTGGAAACCGCCCACCGGCGCGTGCAGGCCCTCCAGCCCCGCGATCAGCGCCTCGCGCGTGGGCTTGCCCGCCGCCTGTGCCGTGGCGCCGCGCAGCCCCTCGATGAAGACGCGCGCGGCGATGTAGCCCTCCAGGCTGGAATAGTTGGGCTGCACCTTGCCGCCGCCCTTGCGGATGGCCTCGTGGAACTCGCGCGTGATCTGCCGGGTGGTGGAATAGGGCGAGGGCACGACCTGCGAGACCACCACGCCGGCGCCGTCCGCGCCCAGCGCATCGGCCAGCGCCTGCGTGCCGACGAAGGAGACGTTGTAGAAGCCCCCGCCGTAGCCTGCCTTGCGCGCCTCGCGCACGAAGGCGGCGCAGGAGGCATAGGTGCTGACCTGCACGATCGCCTCGGGCCGGGCAGGCACCAGCTGCCGCACCGCGGCCGCCACGTCCGCGGAATTGCGCTGCACCTTGGCGGTGGCGGCCGGCTCGAGCTTGCGCGCCGCCAGGGCCTTGACCACGCCGTCCAGGCCGGCCTGTCCGTAGGCGTCGTCCTGGTGGAACACGGCGATGCGCGTCAGCCCGAGGTGCGTGAGCTGGCGCACGATCAGCTCCGTCTCGTCCTCGTAGGAGGCGCGCACATGGAAGATCAGCCGGTTGAGCGGCCGGCGCAGCGCCATCGCGCCGGTGAACGGCGCGATGAAGGGCACGCGCGCCTGCGTGAACAGCGGCAGCGCCGCAAGGCTCGTGGGCGTGCCGATGTAGCCGAACAGGGCGAACACGTCGTCGGCGATGAAGCGGCGGGTGTTCTCGGCGCAGCGCTCGGGCTCGTAGCCGTCGTCGAGCGAGCGCAGCTCGATGGGGCGCCGCCCCACCCCGCCCTGGGCGTTGACCTGCTCGAAGGCGAGCTGCGCGCCCGCCTGGAATTGCAGCCCGAGCTGCGCCGAAGGCCCGCTGAGGGGGGCGGACTGGCCCAGCACGATCGCCTCCTGGGCCTGCGCACGCACCCGCGGCGCGGCACCCGCCAGCGCCAGCGCCGCCACGCCGGCGGAAAAGCGGCGGCGATCCAGATGCCCGGACGGGCGGGCCTGCGCCATGGCAGCGTGCTTCATGGTGAAATCCTTCCCTTGACTGGTGTGTGGTGCGTCCGTCCCGCCCGGGGCGGCGCCCATGGCCGGAAACTGTAGCAAATCTTGCGGGGCGCCGCTCGCATGCATGCCTCTGCCCTGGGGCGGGCCCAGGCACCCGCACGGCTGGGCCCGGGCGCCTTCAGCCCTGGAACACCACCACCTGGTCGATGGCGCCGAACACGCTCTGGCCGCTGCGCAGTTTCATCTCGATGCGGACGCGGTCGCCCTCGCCCAGCAGCGGGGTGCGCGGCCCCGAGGCGCCATCCAGCACCTCCAGCGCCCGCCGCTCCGCCAGGCACGAGCAGCCCTTGGCCGGGTCGGCGTTGCTGACCGGACCGCTGCCCAGGAGCGTGCCGGCGCCGGCGCCCCGGGTCGCCACCGCCTGGGCGAGCAATTCGCCGAAATGCCAGCCCATGTCGCTGCCGGCCTCGCAGCGGCCGATGCGCCGGCCGTTGCAATCTACCTGCAGCGTCAGGTGCACCCGCCCCTGGTGCCACGCCTCGCCCAGCTCGTCCGGCGTCACGGCCACCGGGCCGAAGGCGATGGCCGGCAGCGCCTGCAGCGGCCCCAGGCCCCGCTCCGCCTCGCGCCGCCAGAGGCTGCGCAGCACCACCGCATTGGCCAGCACCAGCAGCCGCACCGACGCCAGCGCCTGCTCTGGCGATGCGCCCTGCGGCACCTCGCCCGTGACCACCGCCAGCTGGGCGCCCAGGTCCGGCTCGGCGCGGCCGTTCGGCACGGCGAGCGCCTCGTGGGCACCCAGCAGGCGCTCGCCGCCGCCCTGGTACAGCGGCGCCAGCAGCCCGCCGGGCGGCAGCACGCCCTCGCCATGCACCCGCTGCACATGCGAGGGATAGGCCAGGGCGCCCAGCCACTGGCGCGGGCGCGGCAGCGGCGCCATGCAGCGCTGCGCATCGAAGGCAAAGGCATGGGGCGCACGCCCGGCGTTCAGCCCGGCATACAGGTCCTGCAGCTGCGGCGCGAGGAAGTTCCAGTCGTCGAGGACCTGCTGGAGCCGGTCGGCGATGCCGGTCGCATAATGGGCTTGCGTGAGGTCGCGCGAGACCACGACCAGCTGGCCGTCGCGCGATCCATCCTGGTAGGAGGCGAGTTTCATGGCTTCGGGAGAGCGAGCCGGCGATGATACGCAGCCCCGGCGGGCACGAGATGCCGGCCGACAGCGCCTTGCTGCCCCCGCGGACGCACCCGCCCCAGCCGTGCGGCCAAGCTTGGCTCCCCTATGTCCCGTCCTGCCCCGATCCTCCTGAGCGCCCTCCTGCTGGGCCTGCACTGGCCGGCGGCTGC
>NZ_ALEE01000638.1 GCF_000282995.1 Melaminivora alkalimesophila | reverse complement strand
GGCTGCCGCGCCACCGACGGCGCCCGGCACCGCCGCGGCCGGCGCCGAAACGGCGTCCCCGCAGCAGCCGCCGGCGCGCGTTCCGCCGCCGGCCCGGCTGGTCTTCGCGGTCGAGGGCAGCGTGAAGGGACTGCCATACCGCACCGACGCCGAGCTGGTCTGGACGCACCATGGGGGCCGCTACGAGGCGCGCCAGGAGATCCGCGCCTTCCTCGTGGGCTCGCGCACCCAGACCAGCCAGGGCCGGGTCACGGCCCACGGCCTGCAGCCCGAACGCTTCGGCGACCGGAGCCGGCGCGAGCGCACCGCCTGGCTCGATTTCGAGCGCGGCGAGGCGCGCTTCAGCGCCGGCGCACCGCCCGCGCCCATCGAGCAAGGGGCGCAGGACCGCCTGAGCGTGTTCCTGCAGCTGGGCGCATTGATCGCCGCCGCCCCGCAGGACCACCCTGCCGGCACGCGGATCGAGCTGCAAACCGTCGGCATCAAGGGCGCCGACCGGTGGAGCTTCACGGTGCAGGGCCTGGAGACGCTGGATCTGCCCCTGGGGCCCACCCCGGCACTGAGGCTGCAGCGCCTGCCGGCGCGCCCGGACCAGGGCGAGCAGACGGCCGAGCTGTGGCTGGGCACCCGGCTCGACTACCTGCCGGTGCGCATCCGCATCGCCCAGGACGGCGGCGACCGCATCGACCTGCAGCTCCAGGAGCGGTCCTCTCCCTGAACCCCGCCGCGCGCGCCACCCAGGTTTTCCCGGGACTTGAACTCCCGGCCGCAGCGGCCATCTGCACCATGAAGCCAACGAAAGGGGGACCACCCACACAACCATCAGGGAGAACACCAATGCACATGCTCTACGATTCCGATTCCTTCGTGGTGGTGCACATGCAGGCGGAGCCCATCCAGCCCGCCACCGCACCCGACGGCACGCCCCTGCCGGTCCAGCTCGTGCGCCACGGCTTCGAGATCGTGGACAAGCGCTCGGGCAAGGAGGTCTATCTGGACGGCTCCTGGGCGGAGCTGTTCCAGCAGCAGATCCTTGCCTGGCAGCGCGAGGCGCCCACCCAGCAGGAAGTCGAGGACACGCTCGAGGGCTACGCCGGCCTGGCGCAGCACCCGGTGGTGGTCCACTGACCCCCGCACCGGCGGGCACGCCGCCCGCGCGGTGCCCTCATCCGCCGGCGGTGCGCGCTCCCCGGCGCGCCGCCATCTCCCGCCCCATCGCGCGCTCGGCCTCGCGGTCGACCAGCGCCTGCGCCGCCGGATAGACCGCCTCGTCCTCGTGGCGCAGGTGGTCGGCGTAGCTTGCGGCAAACCGGTCCAGGGCCTCTTCTGCGGCACCGTCCAGCCGCTCGGCCGTGCCCTCGGCCAGCGCCTGCAGTGCGCCGCGCGCTGCCGCCCAGCGCTCGGCCATGTCGAGGTGGTCCTGCTGCAGCTGCCGCACCAGCGCAGTCACCTCCGGGTCGGGGCTGCCTGCGAGCAGCAGCGGGAAGATGTGCCGCTCCTCGTCCTCGTGGTGCAGGGGCGCGGCGATGTCGAAATAGCGCAGCACGTCGCGCGCCGCCTGGCGTGCCGAGGCGTCGCAGCCCTGCTCGCGCAGGTAGGTCCGCAGGCGCGCCAGCAGCGCCAGCGAACGGCGCACGCGATCGTGGCAGGCGTCGAGCATCGCGAAGGGCTCGTCGAAGCCTGCGCCCGGGCTGTGCAGGCCCGGCAGGCCGACGCGG
>NZ_ALEE01000637.1 GCF_000282995.1 Melaminivora alkalimesophila | reverse complement strand
AGGCCGACGCGGCTGCCGGTGCTCATGCGCGGCCCAGCTGCACCGGGCGGCCGGCGCGGTCGAAGGGCAGGTAGCTGCCCAGCGCGCCCGACTTGATGGCCTCCACCATGCGCGACAGGGCGCCATCGGTGTCGGCGTCGCTCGGCCCGCGCCCGCCAGCGCCCGCCAGCGCCCCAGCAAACACCAGCTGCCAGCGCTGGTCGGGCAGGGCGTATTCCTTTGCCTCGCGCACCAGCGCATCGAAGGAGACGAGTTCCTCGGGCAACTTGTCCACGCACAGCAGCGGCACCAGCGCCCCGCCCTCGCCGCGCTCGAAGGCGGCGCGCTGGGCGGCGCTGGCGCCTTCGGGCAGCTCGGAGCCGACGAACACCAGCAGCAGGCGCTGGCGCTCGGCCTGGGCGCGCGCCGCCTCCAGCAGGTCATCGAAATGGTTGATCTCAGCGGTCATGGGGCGATCCTATGCAATTCTTTCAAGACAACAGCCGCCGTGTACCTTCTGTCAGTCGAGCAGCACTTGGCCGTCGTGCTCGACATAGGGGGGATAGGGGCCGGTGCCGCTGCACTGGGCACGCGAGGCGGCGACGAAGCCGCGCTCCTGCACGTCGAACACGTGGACTTCACCCTCCTCGATCACGTAATGCCAGCCGTGCAGGCTGATGCGCCCGTCCGTGACGCGCTGGCGCACCATCGGGTAATCCATCAGGCGTTCGAGCTGCAGCACCACGGCGCGCTGCTCCGTGCGCCGCAGCGCCTCGGGGCAGGGCTGCACCGGCAGCGCCGCGCCGCGCCCCAGGTCCAGCCAGCGGTGGAGGTTCTGCGCCTCGGTGGGCACCTCGCCATACAGCGCCTTGATGGCGCCGCAGTGGCTGTGGCCGCAGACGATGATCCGGCTGACCTCCAGGCTGAGCACGGCGAACTCGATCGCGGCCGCCGTGCCGTGGTGTCCGTGCGAACCATCGTAGGGCGGCACGAAGGCGCCCACGTTGCGCACCATGAACAGCTCGCCCGGGCCGGTGCCGGTCAGCAGGTAGGGCACCAGCCGCGAGTCCGAGCAGCCGATGAACAGGGTCTTGGGCCGCTGCCCCTGGGCCACCAGGTCCTGGAAACGCTGCTGGTGCAGCGGGAAGTATTCCGAGTGAAAGCGCTGCAGGCACTGCAGCAGCTCGTCCTCGGCGATCGGGTAGGACTCGGGCATGGCGGACGGACCCCGGGCGGTGGAGCCGGTTACTGGACCAGCGGCGAGGTGGCCTCGTCGAGCTCCACGCCGCGCACCTCGGCCTCGGCGGCCAGCAGCTGCAGGCACTGGCGCATCGCCGTCACCCAGGACTGCTGGCGCAGCGCGGTGCGTACCGCGCCGCGCACCGCCTCGAAGGGCTGCTCCTGGCCGGGGTCGCGCTCCAGCACCTCCACCACGTGCAGGCCGAAGCGGCTGTGCACCAGGCGCGGCAACACACCCACCTCGGCGCGGCCGAAGATCTCCTGCGCCAGCTCCGGGGCGCACTCCTCGGCCGTCACCCAGCCCAGCTCCCCGCCCTCGGCGCCGCTCGGGCAGTTCGACAACTCGCGCGCCGCCCGGCCGAAGGCCTCCGAGGCCGAGCCGTCGTGGCAGCGCACGTCCAGCAGGCAGCTCTCGGCGCGCGAGCGCAGCGCCCCCACGTCCACGCCGGGCGTCACGCCGAACAGGATGTGGCGCATGCGCACGCGCTCGCCGCGCCGGTAGCGCGCGCCGTGGGCGGCGTAGTGGCGGCGGCACGCCTCCTCGGTGGGCTCGGGCAGCTCGATGTGCTGGTCCAGCCAGCGCTCGATGGCGTCGCTGGCGGCCTCGCTGATGGCACCCGCCTGGGGTGCGGGGTCGTCCTGCGCGAGCAGGCCGGCGCGCTGCGCCGCCTGGCGCAGCAGCTCGGTGCAGGCGCGCTGGCGCAGCTCTTCGGGCGTGACCTGCTCGCCTGCGGCGGTCAGGGCCACGCCGTTGATGCTCGCGGCCGGCGCGGCGGCGGTGGTGGCTGTCATGGGATGCTTTCCTTGGGGCAGGCGCGCCGGGCGCTCAGCGCGTGGCGCGCGGGTTGTCGATGGCGTCGGCCACCACCGGGGTGGGCACCGCGCTCGCCTGGCCGGGCAGGTTCTGGCCGGCAGGCACGTTCAGGCGACGGGCGCGCACCATCTGGTAGGGGCGGAACAAGTATGCAACGGAGGCAAAGCCGCTCCACACGTGCACCAGCCGGCTGAAAGGGAACAGCAGGAAGATGGTCACGCCCAGCACGATGTGCACCTGGAAGGTCCAGTGCAGCGCGGCCACGGCCGAGGCATCCACCGGGCGCAGCGTGACGATGCGCTGCGCCCAGTCGGCCAGGATCAGCATGGCGCTGCCGTCGGTGTGCTGCAGCGATTGCGGCAGGGTCAAGAGGCCCAGCGACAGCTGGATCCACAGCACCACCAACACTGCGATGTCGGTGGGATGGCTGGTGTAGCGGATGCGCGGGTCGGTCAGGCGGCGCACCAGCAGCATGGTCAGGCCGACGAAGCAGATCGCCCCGGCCACGCCGCCGGCCGTGACGGCCAGCATCTGCTTGGTCTGCGCGCTCATGAAGATGCCGTAGACGCTGTGCGGCGTGAACAGGCCCACCATGTGGCCGAAGAACAGGAACAGGATGCCGAAGTGAAACAGGTTGCTGCCCCAGCGCAGGAGGCCCGTGCGCAGCATCTGCGAGGAGTCGCTCTTCCAGGAATACTGGTTCTGGTCGAAGCGGATCAGGCTGCCCACCACGAACACGACGAAGCAGACGTAGGGATAGACCTGGAAGAGGAAGCGGTACATCGAGTCCATGGCGTTAGGCTCCTTGGGGCGGGGTGGGGTTCTTGCGCACGATGTGGATCGGCTGGGGCTGACCGGGGCGCGCCTGCCCCTGGCTGGAGCATCCGTCGAAGGCGGCCGGCTCCTCCCAGCTCTCGTCCAGGGAAGGCTCGGCCGGGGCCTCGGCGTGCTGCGCCTGCGGCTTGTGGCCGGCGAGCTCCAGCAGCGCCGCCAGGACCGCCACGTAGGGGCTGTCGCGCCGCTGGAGCGCCGCGTGCACGGCGTCCAGCAGGTGGGCGATTTCGGAGAGGAAGCCCTTGGCCTCGCGCGGCGGCTGGGTGGAGACGAACTCCAGCACCGCCGGCAGGTAGTCGGGCAGCTCGTCCTCGATCAGCAGCAGGCCGGCCTTGGCGTAGGTCTCGCCCAGGTCGAGCATGGCCGGGCCGCGGTCGCGCGAGTCGCCGTGCACGTGCTCGAACAGGTACAGCGAGGTGGCGCGCCCGCGGTCGAACAGCTCGACGTATTCCGTCTCGGCAGCCAGCGGGTCGCTGCCGGCCAGGTGTTGGACGAGCGCCGCCACGCCGGCGCGGCGGCTGGCGCTGAGCACCCCGTCGGCCGCCAGCAGGGGCGCCAGTTCCGGCAGGTGCGCGCGCAGCGCGGCGTCCGGGTAGCTCAGCAGGGCCGCCAGCACGCGCAGCGTCACGGCACCGGGATGGCGCCCGGCCACGCGCGCAGACGCGTCTGCGGCAGGGGCTTGGGTGGCTTGCATGCTCAGATCTCCGCCTTGATGGGAATGGTGCGCTTCTTCTCCTGGCCGAACAGGCTGACGTTGGAGACGCCGTCCGAGCAGCCATTGCCGAAGGTGAAGCCGCAGCCACCGCGCACGTTGAAGGCGTTCTCCGCGTACTCGCGGTGCGTGGTCGGGATGACGAAGCGGTCCTCGTAGTTGGCGATCGCCATGATCTGGTACATGTCCTCGGCCTCGGCCTGGTCCATGCCGACCTGCTCCAGCACGCGGGTGTCGACGCGCCGCTCGATGTGCTTGGCGCGCTGGTAGGCGCGCATGGCGAGCATCCGCTCCAGGGCGCGCACCACCGGCGCGGTGTCGCCGGCGGTGAGCATGTTCGCCAGGTATTTCACCGGGATGCGCAGCTGGTTCACGTCCGGGATCTGGCCGTTCACGCCCAGGTGGCCGGCGTTGGCGGCGGCGCTGATGGGCGACAGCGGCGGCACGTACCAGACCATGGGCAGCGTCCGATACTCGGGGTGCAGCGGAAGGGCCACCTTCCAGTCCACCGCCATCTTGTAGACCGGGCTCTTCCTCGCGGCCTCCATCCACTTGTCGGGGATGCCGTCCTTTTTCGCCTGGGCGATCACGGCCGGGTCGTGCGGGTCGAGGAAGATGTCCAGCTGCGCCTGGTACAGGTCGCGGTCGCGCTCCACGCTGGCGGCTTCCTGGATGCGGTCGGCGTCGTACAGCAGCACGCCCAGATAGCGGATGCGGCCCACGCAGGTCTCCGAGCACACCGTCGGCTGCCCCGCCTCGATGCGCGGATAGCAGAAGATGCACTTCTCGGCCTTGCCGCTCTTCCAGTTGTAGTAGATCTTCTTGTAGGGGCAGCCCGAGACGCACATGCGCCAGCCGCGGCACTTGTCCTGGTCGATGAGGACGATGCCGTCTTCCTCGCGCTTGTAGATCGAGCCCGAGGGGCACGATGCGACGCAGGTCGGGTTCAGGCAGTGCTCGCACAGGCGCGGCAGGTACATCATGAAGGTGTTCTCGAACTGGCCGTACATCTCCTTCTGGATGTCGTCGAAGTTCTTGTCCTTGCTGCGCTTCTCGAACTCGCCGCCGAGGATCTCCTCCCAGTTCGGGCCCCAGACGATCTTGTCCATCTGCTTGCCGGTGATCAGGCTCCTCGGCTTGGCGGTGGGCGAGGTGCTCATCTCGGGCGCCGATTGCAGGTGGGCGTAGTCGAAGGTGAAGGGCTCGTAGTAGTCGTCGATCTCCGGCAGGTTGGGGTTGGCGAAGATGCGCATGAGCAGCTTCCACCTCGCGCCCTGGCGCGGAACGATGGAGCCGTCGGCGCGGCGCACCCAGCCGCCGTTCCAGCGGTCCTGGTTCTCCCAGTCCTTGGGGTAGCCGATGCCGGGCTTGGTCTCGACGTTGTTGAACCAGGCGTACTCCATGCCCGGGCGGCTGGTCCAGACGTTCTTGCAGGTGACGGAACAGGTGTGGCAGCCGATGCACTTGTCCAGGTTCAGCACCATGCCGATTTGCGCGCGGATTCTCATGCCGTTTCTCCTTGGTCCAGCGTGGGCTTGATCAGTTGATCGGCCACGGGGGTATCGAGCCAGTCGATCTTCTTCATCTTGCGCAGGACGATGAACTCGTCGCGGTTGGTGCCAATGGTTCCGTAGTAGTTGAAGCCGTAGCTGAACTGCGCGTAGCCGCCGATCATGTGCGTGGGCTTCAAGACCACGCGCGTGACCGAGTTGTGGATGCCGCCGCGCACGTGCGTCATCTCCGAGCCGGGGGTGTTCACGATCTTTTCCTGCGCGTGGTACATCATCACCATGCCGGGCTTGACGCGCTGGCTGACCACGGCGCGCGCGGTGAGCGCGCCGTTGACGTTGAACAGCTCGATCCAGTCGTTGTCCTCGATGCCGGCGCGCTTGGCATCCTCCTCGCTGACCCAGACGATGGGCCCGCCGCGGCTCAGGGTGAGCATCAGCAGGTTGTCGGTGTAGGTCGAGTGGATGCCCCACTTCTGGTGCGGCGTGATGAAGTTCAGCTGGATCTCGGGGTTGCCGTTGGGCTTCCTGCCCATGACCTCGGCCGTGGCCTTCAGGTCGACCGGCGGGCGGTAGCTGGAGAAGCCCTCACCGAAGGCGATCATCCACGGGTGGTCCATGTAGAACTGCTGGCGCCCGGTGAGCGTGCGCCATGGGATCAGCTCATGGACGTTGGTGTAGCCGGCGTTGTAGCTCACGGTCTCGCTCTCGAGTCCGCTCCAGGTGGGCGAGCTGATGATCTTGCGTGGCTGCGCCTGGATGTCGCGAAAGCGAATCTTCTCGTCCTCGCGGTGCAGCGCCAGATGCGTGTGGTCGCGCCCGGTCTGCTTGCCCAGCGATTCCCAGGCCTTCACGGCGACGTGGCCGTTGGTCTCGGGCGCCATGTGCAGCACCACCTCGCAGGCGTCGATGTCGCTCTCGATCTTCGGCATGCCTTGCGTCACGCCGGGCTCGCGCACCACGCCGTTGAGCTGCCCCAGCTGCGTGACTTCGAGCTTGGTATCCCAGCTGATGCCCTTGCCGCCGTTGCCCAGCTTGTCCATCAACGGCCCCAGGGCCGTGAAGCGCTTGTAGACGTTCGGATAGTCGCGCTCGACCACCGTCATTTGCGGGCCGGTCTTGCCGGGAATCAGCTCGCACTCGCCGCGCGCCCAGTCGGACACGCCGAAGGGCTGCGCCAGCTCGGCGGGCGAGTCGTGCATCAGCGGCGACAGCACCAGCTCGCGCTCGACACCCAGGTGGCCCGGGCACAGCTCGCTGAACTTCTGGGCGATGCCCTTGTAGATGTCCCAGTCGCTGCGCGCCTGCCAGGCCGGGTCCACCGCCGTCGACAGCGGGTGGATGAAGGGGTGCATGTCGCTGGTGTTGAGGTCGTTCTTCTCGTACCAGGTGGCCGTCGGCAGCACGATGTCCGAGTACAGGCAGGTGGTGCTCATGCGGAAGTCCAGCGTGACCAGCAGGTCCAGCTTGCCCTCGGGCGCCTGGTCGTGCCAGACCACCTCCTGGGGCTTGGCCTCCTCGGGGCCCAGGTCCTTGCCCTGCACGCCGTTGCCGGTGCCCAGCAGGTGCTTGAGGAAGTACTCGTGGCCCTTGCCCGAGGACCCCAGGATGTTGGAGCGCCACACGAACATGTTGCGCGGCCAGTTGTCCGGGTGATCGGGGTCGATGCAGCTCATCTTCAGGCTGCCGCTCTTCAGACCCGCCACCGCGTAGTCCTTCGGATCCTGGCCAGCGGCCTCGGCGTCGCGCACCACCTGCAGCGGATTGGTCTTGAGCTGCGGCGCCGACGGCAGCCAGCCCATGCGCTCGGCGCGCACGTTGTAATCGATCATGCTGCCGCCGTATTCGGTGCGGTCGGCCAGCGGCGAAAGCACTTCTTCCACACCGATCTTCTCGTAGCGCCACTGGTCGGTGTGGGCGTAGAAGAAGCTCGTCGAGTTCTGCCAGCGCGGCGGGCGGATCCAGTCCAGGGCGAAGGCCAGGAGCGTCCAGCCGGTCTGCGGGCGCAGCTTCTCCTGGCCCACGTAGTGCGCCCAGCCGCCACCGCTCTTGCCGATACAGCCGCACATCATCAGCATGTTGATGACGCCGCGGTAGTTCATGTCGCAGTGGTACCAGTGGTTCATCGCCGCGCCGATGATGACCATGGAGCGGCCCTCGGTGTCGTGCGCGTTCTGCGCGAACTCGCGCGCCACGGTGGTGATCTGGTCGCGCGGCGTGCCGGTGATCTTCTCCTGCCAGGCGGGCGTGTAGGGGTGGTCGTCGTCGAAGCCCTTGGCGGCGAATTCGCCCGGGAGCCCGCGCGCCACGCCGTAGTTCGCCACCTGCAGGTCGAACACCGTGGCGACCAGCGTCTCGCCCCCGGCCAGCTGCATGCGCTGCACCGGCACGGTGCGCACCAGCACGTCGGATTGCGGGTTGTTCGGGAAATGCTCCGAGGCAATGCCGCCGAAATACGGGAAACCCACGCGCGCGGTCTCGGGCGCGCCGCCCTCGTCCTCCAGCAGCGACAGGCGCAGGCGCACCTCGCGCCCGTCCTGGGCGTCCTTGGGCTCCAGGTTCCACTGGCCCTTGTCGGCGCGCCCGTCCGGGCCCCAGCGGAAGCCGATGGCTCCTTGAGGCACGACCACGCGGCCGGAATCGTCCAGCGCCACGGTCTTCCACTCGGGGTTGTTGGTCTGGCCCAGGCTCTCCTCGAAGTCGCTGGCGCGCACGTAGCGGTCCGGCACCAGCACCGTCTCGCCGGTCTCGAGCACCTTCTCCTTCAAGGTGACCAGCATCGGCATGTCGGTGTAGCGGCGCACGTAGTCATCGAAGTAGCTGCTCCGCTCCCCATGGTCGGGGAAATAGAACTCCTTGAGGATCACGTGGCCCATGGCCATGGCGACGGCCGCATCCGTGCCCTGCTTGGGGTGCAGCCAGATGTCGGAGAGCTTGGCGACCTCGGAGAAGTCGGGCGTCACCGCCACCGTCTTGGTGCCCTTGTAGCGCACCTCGGTGAAGAAGTGGGCGTCCGGCGTGCGCGTCTGCGGCACGTTCGAGCCCCAGGCGATGATGTAGCCGGAGTTGTACCAGTCGGCGCTCTCGGGCACGTCCGTCTGCTCGCCCCAGACCTGCGGGGACGAGGGCGGCAGGTCGCAGTACCAGTCGTAGAAGCTCATGCACACGCCGCCGATCAGCGAGAGATACCGCGTGCCGGCGGCGTAGCTGATCATGGACATGGCGGGAATCGGCG
>NZ_ALEE01000636.1 GCF_000282995.1 Melaminivora alkalimesophila | reverse complement strand
GGCGGGAATCGGCGAGAAGCCGATGATCCGGTCCGGGCCATGGCGCTGGATGGTGTGGATGTTGGCCGCGGCGATGATTTCGTTGACCTCGTCCCAGCTCGAGCGCGCAAAGCCGCCCATGCCGCGCACCTGCTGGTATTCGCGGCGCTTGGCGTCGTCGCTGACGATGCTGCGCCAGGCCTCCACCGGGCCCATGGTCTGGCGCGCGGCGCGCCAGGAGCGCAGCAGCCGCGCACGCACCATGGGGTACTTGACGCGGTTGGCGCTGTACAGGTACCAGCTGTAGCTGGCGCCGCGCGAGCAGCCGCGCGGCTCGTGGTTGGGCATGTCCCAGCGGGTGCGCGGGTAGTCGGTCTGCTGGGTTTCCCAGGTGACGATGCCGCCCTTGACGTAGACCTTCCACGAGCACGAGCCGGTGCAGTTCACGCCGTGCGTGGAGCGCACCACCTTGTCGTGCGCCCAGCGGTTGCGGTAGGCGTCCTCCCAGGTGCGGTCCTCGCCCGTGACCTGGCCGTGCCCGCCGGCGAAGGTTTCGCGCGGCTGTGAGAAATAGGTGAGGCGATCGAGGAAGTGACTCATCGTGTTTCCTTCATGGTGGTGTCGTTATGGCGGGCAGGGAGAAAGAGGTTCGGGGCGGGCATCAGCACGGCACCTCGGCGTTGCGCCGGGCGTAGTACCACCAGGTGACGGCGATGCACGCCAGGTAGAAGCCGGCAAAGACCCACAGCGCCAGCTCCGGTCCGCCGGTGGCGGCGATCGAGCTGCCGTAGCTCTTGGGGATGAAGAAGCCGCCGTAGGCCCCCAGCGCGCCGGCAAAGCCCAGGGCAGCCGCCCCTTCGGTGTTGCCCTCGCGGATGGCGACTGCGCGTGCCGCCTCGTCGCCCTCCGGCGCCTCGCGCAGCTTCAGGTTCAGGAAGATCACCGGAATCATCCGGAAGGTGGAGCCGTTGCCGATGCCGGTGGTCAGGAACAGCACCAGGAACATGGTGAAGAAGCCGGCGAAGCTGCCCTCCTCGGGCCCGAAGGGCATGACGTGCCCGCCCGTGCCCTTGGGCAGGAAATACAGCACGCCCAGCACGCCCAGCGCCATCGCCAGGAAGTTCCACAGCGTCACGCTGGCGCCGCCGAACTTGTCGGCCAGCCAGCCGCCGAAGGGCCGGATGACGGCGCCCACCAGCGGCCCCAGCCAGGCATAGGCCAGCGGGTTGACGTTCGGGAACTGGCTCTTGATGAGCAGCGGAAAGCCCGCGGCAAAGCCGATGAAGGAGCCGAAGGTTCCGAGGTAGAGCAGGCACATGATCCAGTTGTGCTTGCGCCGGAAGATGGCGGCCTGGGCGGCGAAGCTGGCGCGCGCGTCGGCGATGTCGTTCATGCCGAACCAGGCGGCCACCGAGGCCAGCGCGATCCATGGCACCCAGATGAAGGCCGCGTTCTGCGCCCACACGCGCGTCTCCGCGCCGTTTTTCACGATGGTCTGCGGATCCCCCCCGAAGATGCCGAACACCCCGGCGGTGATCACCAGCGGGCTCAGGAACTGCACCACCGACACGCCCAGGTTGCCCAGGCCGGCGTTCACGCCCAGGGCCGAGCCCTTGCGCTCCTTCGGAAAGAAGAAGCTGATGTTGGCCATGCTGGAGCTGAAGTTGCCCCCGCCCAGGCCGCACAGCAGTGCCAGCACCAGCATGGTCGGGTAGCTGGTGGTGTTGTCCTGCACGGCGATGCCGATGCCGATGGCCGGAATGAGCAGCGACGCCGTGGACAGCGCCGTCCAGCGCCGCCCGCCGAAGATCGGCACCATGAAGGAGTAGAAGATGCGCAGCGTGGCGCCCGACAGCGCCGGCGCCGCCGCCAGCCAGAACAGCTGGTTGGTCGAGTACTTGAAGCCGAGCGCCGGCAGGTTCACGGCCACCACGCTCCAGACCTGCCAGATGGCGAAGGCCAGGAACAGCGCGGGCACCGAGATCCACAGGTTGAGCTTGGCGATGGCCTCGCCCTCGCGCTCCCAGAAATGCTTGTCTTCGGGGGTCCAGAGGGTCAGCAGCCGGCCCTTGCGAGGGCTGCCGGAGGAGGTGGAGGGGATGGAGGACATGCGAGGGTCTCCGCAAGGGGCGGCGTCGGTTCGTCAGCGCAGCGCCGGGGCTGCGGCGTGCGGGGCCATGACGTCGGTGCGCCGCACTTCGGTGAAATACATCCAGATCAGCGACACCCAGACCACGCCGTACATGAACATGAAGGCGCTGGAGCGGATGCCGGTCCAGTCCATCAGCAGGCCGAAGAGAATCGGCAGGATGAAGCCGCCCAGGCCGCCGGCAAGGCCCACGATGCCGCTGATGGCGCCGATGTTTTGGGGATAGTCGTCGCTGATGTACTTGAACACGCTGGCCTTGCCGAAGGCCCAGGCGATGCCCAGGATGAACATCAGCGCAGTGAAGACATAGACGTTCAGGCCGATGTGCAGCGTGAGCGGCCCGTTCACCGTCTGGATGGTGAAATCGGTCTGCGGGTAGGACAGCAGGAACAGGCAGATCCAGCTCACCCACATGACCCACCAGGTCACGCTGTGCGCGCCGTACTTGTCGGAGAGCACGCCGCCGATCGCGCGCAGCACGCCGCCCGGCAGCGAGAAGCACGCCGCCAGCAGCGCGGCAACGCGGATGTCGAGGCCGTATTCGCCCACGTAGTACTGCACCATCCACAGCGACAGCGCCACGTAGCCGCCGAAGACGATGCTGTAGTACTGGCAGTACTTGAGCACGCGCGGGTCCTTGAGCGCCTTGAGCTGGTCCGTGAACTTGACGTTGCTCGGCACCAGGTGCGCCGGGTCGCTGGCGCTGAAGATCCAGAACAGCACCAGCACGCCCAGCATGATGGCGGCGTACACATGCGGCACGGCCTGCCAGCCAAACGCCACCAGGATGACCGGGGCGACGAACTTGTTGACCGCCGCGCCCGAGTTGCCGGCGCCGTACACGCCCATGGCCATGCCCTGGCGGTTCTTCGGAAACCAGCGCGCGACATAGGGCGTGCCCACGGAGAAGGAGCCACCGGCCAGACCGACGAACAGGCCGATGATCAGGAAGTGCCAGTATTCGGTGGCGTAGCCCATCATCCAGATCGCCGGGATGGTGAGCGCCAGCAGGATCGCCATGACGATGCGCCCGCCGTAGCGGTCGGTCCAGATGCCCAGTGGCACGCGGATCAGCGAGCCGGTGAGCACCGGCATGGCGGTGAGCAGGCCGAACTGCGTGGAGTTCAGCTCCAGCATCTTCTTGATCGGGATGCCGATGACGCCGAACATCATCCAGACCATGAAGCACGCGGTGAAGGCCAGGGTGCTGACGATGAGCACCGACCAGGCCTGGCGGTTGCGGCGGGGGTCGACGGCCGCAGTCTGCGACGGGGAGGGCATTGCGGGTTCTTCCGGTGGTGTGATGCCTGCAATGGTCACCTCAACCGTGCGCCCTGCCCATCCTTCGGTGGCAGGTCCGGGGCGCTGCAGAAGAACTAGGCGCGTCGGTGCTTTTCCTACTCCCGAAGAACTATGGCGGCCCCGCAGCGGGCCGCTGCACTATTCCTGCCTCTGGCGGTCGGAGGCGTAGACCGCCGCCTGCACGCGCGAGCTCAGTCCCAGCTTGCGCAGGATGTGCTGCACATGGATCTTCACCGTGGTCTCGGCGATGTCCAGCGTGCGGGCGATCTCCTTGTTGCTCGCGCCGCGCGCGATCTCGCGCAGCACCTCCTCCTCGCGCGGCGACAGCGGCGTCTGCGGCTCCTCG
>NZ_ALEE01000635.1 GCF_000282995.1 Melaminivora alkalimesophila | reverse complement strand
CGACCGGCAGCGGCGCGGGAGCCGGCGCCTCCGGTGCGCCCTGGACCTGGAAGGCCGCGATCAGCTTGCCCATCATCTCCGGGCTGACCACCGGCTCGCCGCGCGCGGCGCGGCGGATCGCCTCGGCCAGCAGCTCGCCGTCGATGGTCTTGAGCAGGTAGCCGTGCGCGCCATGGCGCAGCGCGGTCGCCAGGTCGTCGCCGTCCTCGCTCACCGTGAGCATCAGGATGCGGCTCGCGGGCGAGGCCTCGCGCAGCCCGACGATGGCATCCACCCCGCGCACGCCCGGCAGGTGGTTGTCCAGCAGGATGACCTGCGGGGCGAGCTGCGGCACCAGGCGCAGCGCCTCGCCGGCGTCGCCGGCCTCGCCGACCACGCGCAGGTCGGCGTGCTGGCCGAGCAGTGCCACGAGGCCGCGGCGCAGCAGGGTGTGGTCGTCGATCAGGAACAGGGTGATGGGTGTCGGCATGGCATCGCTCGGCAAACGGTGTCAGGTCGCGGTCGGGGCGTCGACGGGCTCACCGTCTGCCGCGCTCGGCGGCAGCTCCAGCACCACGCATGCACCCCTGCCATCCGCCTGGGAATCGATCCGCAGCTGCGCGCCGATCCGCTCGGCGCGCTCGCGCATGATGCCCAAGCCTACATGGAGCGAATCGGGCGGCACGGTGGCGGGATCGAAGCCCCGGCCATCGTCGTGCACCTCGAAGCGCCAGCGCGGGTGCCGCTCGACGCGCACCAGCACGCGGCGCGCGCCGGCGTGCTTGCGCACGTTCGACAGCGCTTCCTGCACGATGTGCAGCACCTGGATCTGCACGTCCGGCGGCAGCGGCCGTCCCTGCCCCGACATGGCCAGCGCGGCCGGCACGCCGGTCTGGTGCTCGAACTTGGACAGCGTCGCGCGCAGCGC
Organism: Melaminivora alkalimesophila; assembly: GCF_000282995.1. Classification (GTDB taxonomy): domain Bacteria; phylum Pseudomonadota; class Gammaproteobacteria; order Burkholderiales; family Burkholderiaceae_C; genus Melaminivora; species Melaminivora alkalimesophila. The sequence goes on along the minus strand of NZ_ALEE01000635.1, from coordinate 2,182 downwards.
GCCCTCGATGTCCTCGTCCTGGGTGCGCGTGCGAAAGTGCACCAGCAGCTCGCGCACGTCGGCGTAGCTCTCGCGCACGCCGGTGTCCAGCTCCTCGATGCTGGCATCGCGCGCCGCCGCGTCGCCGCGCGCCACGGCGCCCTTGAGCAGCTGCACCTGGATCTTCAGGAAGGCCAGCGACTGGGCGATGGAGTCGTGCAGCTCGCGCGCGATCAGGCCGCGCTCGGCCGCCACCGCCGCCTCGCGCTCCAGCGCCGTGGCGCGCAGGCCCTCCATGGAACTGGCCAGGTGGCGCGCCATGCTCTCGAGCAGCTCGTGCGTGTCGTCGGCCATGGCAAAGGGCCGGCGAAAGAACAGCGTCACCTCGGCCAGCAGCCGCTGGTGCAGCCGCACCGGCACGCTGACCACGGTCTGAAAGCCCGCCTCGCGGCAGTGCGGCAGCTGCATCGCCGAGTGCGCCACGATGGGGATCACGCGCATGCGCGCCGTCTCCGGCGGCTGGCCGCACTCGCAGCTGCCGGCGACCACGCAGTGCTCCTCCTCGACCATCGAGGGCGGCAGGCCTTCGGAGGCCAGCAACACATAGCGCTCGTTCGCCACGTCCGACCAGCGCACCGCGGCGGCATCGGCCCCGGCCACGCTGCGCACCTGCTGGACGAAGCCCTGGGTCAGCGCCTCCAGGCTGCCGGCCTCAGCCGCGAGCGCGCTCACTTGGTAGAGGGCCGCCAGGCGCTGGTTCTGCAGCTCGACGCTCGCGGTCTTCTCGCGCACCTTGCGCTCCAGGTCGCGGTGCGAGGCCTGCAGGGCGTGCGCCATGCGGTTGAAGCCGGCGGCCAGCTGGCCGAACTCGTCGTCTGCCTCGACCTCCAGCCGCGTGCCGAGTTCGCCGCGCTGCACGCGCGCGAGCGCCTGCTGCAGCCGCATCACGGGGTTGAGCACCAGCAGGTAGCTCAGCGCCATGAAGGCCACGGCGGCGGCGATCGCCAGCGCCACCATCATCAGCTGGAACAGGTGCAGGCCGGCCGTCCAGCGCGCGATCTGCACCTCGATGGCCTGCACGAAGGCGTCCAGCTCGGTGACGAAGGCATCGCCCCGCTGCAGTGCCTCGCGCCGCCCGGGGGGCTGCGCGCTCCAATCGGCGCGCAGCGCCCGCCACTCGCGCACGATCTCGTGGTAGTGCGCGCGCGTGGCGTCGCTCCAGGGCACGAACAGCGGCCGCGCCGGGTCGCCGGTGCGCAGCAGCTCCAGGCTGGTGTCGAAACCCTGCACCAGCTGCGCGAATTTCTCGGGCGACTCTTCCTGCTGCGCCAGCACCATGCGCAGCATGTTCATGCGCAGCCGCCCGGCCTCGTTCACCGCTGCCGCGCCGCCTTCGAGCTTCCACGTGACCCACAGCGTGAAGCCGATGGAGGCCAGGGCGACGACCAGGAAGGCTGTGCCCATGGCGAGCAGCTTGGTGGAGAGCGTGGGCCGGTGGCGCATCCGCCCAGTGTAGGCGCGGCCGCCCCGCTGGCTTCAGCCGGGGCGGCGCCGCAGGCTCAGCCGCAGCTGCCGAGTGCGCCGCACTGCGTGCAGTAGTCGCAGCCGTCCTTGCGGATCACGGCGTGCGCCCCGCACTCAAAGCACTTCTTGCCGGCCATCGCCGGAGGCGTGGTGCCGGCGGCGATCGGCGGCTCCTCCAGCGGCAGCAGCTGCTGCTGCGGGTCGCTGGTGCGCCGCGCCAGGATGTTCTGCACGGCATAGGCGATGGCCGCGACCTCGGAGTCGTGCCACAGCGGCACCTGCGTGCCGTCGGCGCGCGTGTGCGTGCCCAGCCGCACGGGGCCGCGGTCCCAGGCGACCTTGCGCATGTCCGACAGCGCACGCTCCAGGAAGCCGCCGCGCGCGGCCAGCGACAGCAGGCGCATGCTGGAGGTGATCCACTGCTGCGACTCGCCGCTTTGGCCCACCGGCATGAAGAATTCGATGGCGCGGTCCACCGTCCCGCCACGGCCGTCCGGCACCGGCAGGAAGGAGACGATCAGGTACAGGCGCTTGTGGCCCTCCTGGGTCCAGTACTCGACCTTCTCGGCCACCGCCGCCAGGCCGCCCTTGGGGCGGCTCTCGATCACGGTGCGCATCGGGTCCACCGGCTGCGCGGGCTCCGGCGGGGCCGCAGCCGGGGCCGGCGCCGGGGCGGGGC
>NZ_ALEE01000634.1 GCF_000282995.1 Melaminivora alkalimesophila | reverse complement strand
GGGGGGGGGCTGGCCGCCGGCACCTCCAGCACCGCCCCCAGGATGCTGTTGGGCCGGTAGGTCGCCAGCCCTTTCAGGCCCGAATGCCAGGCCTGCAGGTACAGGTCCTTGAAATGCTCGTAGGGATAGTCCTCGGGCACGTTCACGGTCTTGGAGATCGCCGTGTCGATGTAGGGCTGCACCGCCTGCATCATGGCCACGTGGTCGCTGGCCGACATGTCCATGGCGCTGACGAAATATTCGGGCAACTGGTTCACGTCGCCGCCCAGCGTCTTGTACAGGCGCCAGGCGTGGTCCTCCACCACGTATTCGCTCTTGCTGCCGTCGGCCTCGCGCTTCCTGCGCGTGTAGGTCCAGGAAAACGGCGGCTCGATGCCGTTGGAGGCGTTGTCGGCAAAGGCCAGGCTCACGGTGCCGGTGGGGGCGATCGACAGCAGGTGGCTGTTCCTGATGCCGTGCTTTCTGATGGCGCGCTTGATGTCCTCGGGCAGGCGGCTGGCGAACGTCCCTTCGGCGAGATACCCGGCGGCGTCGAACTTCGGGAAGGCACCCTTTTCCTTGGCGAGTTCCACCGAGGCGCGGTAGGCGGCGTCGCGCATGCGCCGCGCGATCTGCACCGCCATGTCGCGCCCGTCCTGGCGGTCGTAGCGCAGCTTGAGCATCGCCAGCGTGTTGCCCATGCCGGTGAAGCCGACGCCGATGCGCCGCTTGGCGCTCGATTCGGCCCGCTGCTGCGGCAGCGGCCAGAAGGTCACGTCCAGCACGTTGTCCAGCGCCCGCACCTGCATGGCCACGGCCTGCTCGAAGGCCTCGAAGTCGAAGCTCGCCTCGCCGTGCAGCCCGAAGGGGTTGCGCACGAAGCGCGTCAGGATGACGGGGCCCAGGTCGCAGCAGCCGTAGGGCGGAAGGGGCTGTTCACCGCAGTTGTGCACATACAGCCCGTTGGCGTCGAAGGCGTGGCAGTCCGCGACCGTCACGTCGAAGACCATCTCCTCGCCGTCCTCGACCAGCGCTGCCACGGTGGCGGTGAAACGCTCGCGGTTCAGGCTGCGGCGATAACCCGCCAGCGCCTCCTCCAGGCGCTCGGCCTTGTCCGTGTCGGCGAAACCGATGCGCTCAGCGAACCGGCCGATGTTGTCGCCACTGATCACCAGCTCGTGCTGGGCGCGCGTGGCGTAGTCGCGCGTCCCGCCGCGGCCGTCGGGCAACGGGTTCGTCGAGGCCGGGCGGCGGTTCTCGTGGATCGACGACACAATGCCCATCCGGCCCAACATCCGCTGCACGGTGCGCAGCAGCCCGGCATCGCTCTGCGCCAGGCGCACGCTCACGCCCTTGTCCTGCGCGCCCTGCACGCTGCCGTCGGCATCGAACAGGCCGCGCAACAGCCCCGTGGCAAACGCCGAGGAGGCGCGCTCCATCCGGGCGGTGATGGTCTTGTGACCAACGCCCATGCCCATGGCGAGGGCCAGGTCGCGCAATGGTGCGCTGGCCATGCGCATTTCGCCGCGGCCTGCGACGGGCTTCTGGAACCCCTGGAAGTCCGAGCGGTGGCCCAGCGTGGCCGCTGCCGCCTCGGCTGCCTGCACGATCCCGGCCGCGCCCGAGCGTGCGTAGGGTTGCCCCACGTCACCCCCGCTCACGGCACGCAGCTCAGGCGCCCAGACGCTGAGCACCGCCTTGTCGGCCTTGAGGGTACCATCGCCTATCAGCAAGCCCAGCAGGTAACCCTCGGCTTCGGTCCCCGCTCCCTTCCACCCGGCCAGGGCCTGGTGGTCGTGCAGCAGCACCTCGTCGCCCGGCTGGAGCGCACCGGCCTCGATCCACTCGGCCTCCAGGGCGTAACGCGTCTTGCGCTTGACGCGCCGCACGCGGTGGTCGGCCGTCAGGCGCAGCGCGTGGCCTTCCCGGGTCGTGAGGCGCAGCACCGGCTTGACGCCGGTGGCGAAGAAGCCCGCGCTCTCCGTCCGGTACACCCGCCCGTCCACGACCGCGCCGAAGGGCACGCCGACGAGGTCCCTGACCTGCGCCGGACCGTCCTCGGTCAGCACCCAGGTGTCAGCCGTCACGCAAGGGTTCGTCGCTTCGATCCCCTCGGTGTAGCGCAGGTTGTTGTCGTTGTTGATCTGGTCGAGGAACAGGATGCCCGGCTCGGCGAAGTCGTAGGCCGACTTCATGATGGTGTCCCACAGCTCGCGCGCGCGCAGGGTGCGGTAGACCCACTGGCCGTCGGCGCGCTGGCGGGCGCCGGCCTTGACGAGTTCCGGTCCGGGCTCGGCGCGGTGCACCAGCTCCCATTCGCCGTCCTGCTCGACGGCCTGCATGAAGGCGTCGGGCACGCCCACCGAGACGTTGAAGTTGTTCCAGCGCCCGGGCGTCCTCTTGGCGGTGATGAAGTCCAGCACGTCCGGGTGGTCGATGCGCAGCACGCCCATCTGCGCGCCGCGGCGCGCGCCGGCGCTCTCCACCGTGGAGCAGGATTGGTCGAAGACGTTGATGTAGCTGCACGGGCCCGAGGCCATCGAGGCCGTGCCCTTGACCAGCGCGCCGCGCGGGCGGATGCGCGAGAAGTCGTAGCCCACGCCGCCGCCGCGGCGCATGGTCTCGGCGGCCTCGCGCAGCGCCTCGTAGATGCCGGGGTAGCCGGCGTCGTCCACGCCCTGGATGCAGTCGCCCACCGGCTGCACGAAGCAGTTGATCAGCGTCGCCTGGATGTCGGTGCCGGCGGCGCTCATGATACGCCCGGCGCCGATGGCCCCGGCGCGCAGGTTCTCCAGGAAGCGCTGCTCGAATTTCTCGCGCAGCTCGGGCTTCTCCACCGAGGCGAGGGCGCGCGCCACGCGCGCATACAGCTGGTCCACATCGTGCTCGCCGTTCTTGAGGTATTTCTCGCCGAGCACGTCCAGGCTGATGGGCTGGGCGGGCAGGCTGGGGGCAAGGTCGGTGGGTTCGCGTTGCATGGCGTCGGGGAATCTCGAAAGAAGGGTGGACGGGGCATCCGACGCAGCGTCGGAAGGCCTGTGTTTTTACACCGGCTGCCCTCATGGGGGGACAAGGCCTGTCGATGCGTGCGCCTACGGCTGTGCCATTTCCTATAGCGCCTGCGCCATGCCGGGCCGGTCGTCGGCCTGGTTTTTCCGGCTTTCCTGCAGCGCAAGAGAATTTGCACTTTGTTTCAATCGACGGTCCGAAGCGCTGCGGTCGCCACGCACGGCACGGCCGGTGTCCGATCCTAACCCGCCCGCGGCAGGAGCGCAGCGAGCGCCCGGAAATCGCCGCCGGGCAGCGGCGGGGCCTCCGGCGGGCCGGCGCGCAGCAGCGCCTCGAACTCCTGCGCCGGCAGCGGCCGGCTGCACAGGTAGCCCTGGTAGAGGTCGCAGCCGTGCTCGCGCAGGAACTGCAGCTGCTGCGCCGTCTCCACGCCCTCGGCCAGCACCCGCAGCCCGAGCCGCTGCCCCATAGCGATGATGGCGGCGCTGATCGCCATGTCGTCGGCGCTGTGCGGGACGTCGCGGGTGAAGCCCTGGTCGATCTTCAGCACGTCGATGGGAAAGCGCTTCAGGTGCGCGAGGGAGGAATACCCGGTGCCGAAGTCGTCCACGGCGATGTGCACCCCCACCTCCTGGAGCCGCAGCAGGGTCTGGCGCGCCTCCTCGGGGCGCTCGGCCAGCGCGCCCTCGGTCAGCTCCAGCTCCAGGCAGCGCGCCGGGAAGCCGCTGTCCTGCAGCGCCTGCGCGGCGCAGGCGGCGACGTCCGTCAGATGGAACTCGCGCGGCGAGACGTTCACCGCGATGCGCAGCTCCGGCAGGCCGGCCGCGCGCCACTGCTGGCCCTGGCGGCAGGCTTCGCGCATGACCCATTGGCCGAGCGCCCCGATCACGCCCGACATCTCGGCCACGGGAATGAAGCGCGCCGGGGGTATCAGGCCCTCGTCCGGGTCGAGCCAACGCACCAGCGCCTCCGCGCCGACGATGCGGCCGCTGGCGATCTCCACCTGGGGCTGGTAGAAAAGCTGCAGATGCCCTTGGGCCAGCGCCGCGCGCAGCCGCGCCTCCATCTCCAGGCGCTCGCGCGCGCCCTGGGTCATCTCCTCGGAATAGAAGCAATAGACACCGCGCCCCAGGGCCTTGGCGCCATATACGGCGGCATGCGCGCCCTGCAGCAGCAGCTGCGCCGTGTCGGCCTGGCTGGGGTACATGCAGATGCCCACGCTCACACCCACCACCACCGCGATGCCCTCGGGGGTGTGCCAGGGCTGGCCGACCGCCGCGATCAGGCTGCGCGCCACGGCAGCCGCGCCGTCGGCATGGCGCAGGTGGCGCGCCACCACCGCGATCTCGTCGCCCGCCAGGCGGCCGATCAGGTCGCCCGGACGCAGCGCGGCGCGCACCTGGTTGGTGATGTGCCGCAGCACCTGGTCGCCCACGGCGTGGCCGTAGCTGCCGTTCACGTCCTTGAAGCGGTCGAGGTTGAGCAGCAGCACCGCCAGCTGCTCGCCGCTGCCTTGCGCCTCCTGCACCAGCGCCGCCAGCTGCTGACCGAAGTGCAGGCGGTTGGACAGGCCGGTGAGCGGGTCGTGGTGCGCGAGATGCTCCAGCTCTGCCTGGCGGGCCCGCTCTTCCGAGATGTCGGTGAAGATGCACACGTAGTGCGTGACCTTGCCCTGGGCGTCGCGCACCACCGACAGCGACATGCGCTCGGGAAAGACCTCGCCGTTTTTGCGCCGGTTCCAGATCTCGCCGCGCCAGTGGCCCTCGCGCAGCACGCACTCCCACATGGCTTCGTAGAACGCCTTGTCGTGCCGACCGGACTTGAAGACGCGCGGGTTCAGGCCGCGCAGCTCCTCCTCGGTGTAGCCGAGGATGCGCGTGAAGGCCGGGTTGACCGACAGGATGCGCGCGTCCGCGCCGGCCACGACCACGCCCTCGACGGTGTTCTCCACCACGGCGCTGGCCAGGCGCTGGCGCTCCTCGGCGGCGCGCCGCTCGGTCAGGTCTGTGAGGATCCCCGACAGGCGCTCGGGCTCGCCCTGGGCGTCCAGGTGGCGCTGGCCACGCGCGTGGAACCAGCACCAGCTGCCGTCCAGCCGCTGCAGCCGGGCGCTTTCATCGAACACCTGCCCGCTGTGGATGGCGCGCTTCAGGGCGCACTCCACCCGCTCCCGGTCTTCGGGATGCAGGCGCGCCAGCAATGGGGCGCTGCCATGCGCTTCGATGCCGTGCTCGCCGAGCAGGCGCAGCAGCCCCGGCGAGTAGGTGGCGCGGCGCGTGCGCAGGTCCCAGTCCCAGAGGCCGCTGCCGCTGCCCGCCAGGGCCAGCGCCAGGATGTCCTGGGTCTGCGCGAGGGCCGCGCGCGCCGCGCTGATCTCGCCGATGTCCTGCAGGACGCACACGAGGTGGGCCGGCTCGTCGCCGCTGGCCGGCACCGCGCGCACGTTGCACAGCACCGGCAGCGGCGGCCGACCGGCGGCATGCAGACACAGCCGCTCGCCCTGGTAGTGGTCCACGCGGCCGGCCAGCAGGTCTTCCAGCTGGTGGGCGGCCAGGTCCGCGTCCTTGGGCACGACCAGCTCGCGAAAGCGCCGGTGGCGCAGCTCCTCCACGCTCAGGCCCGTCCACTCGCACAGCAGCTCGTTGGCCCAGACGATGCGGAAATGGGCAGCCGGGTCGACCCGCGCCATGCCGGCCGGCGCATCGCGCGCGATCCGCGCCAGCTCGCGCGCCAGCCCCCAGCGCTGCTTCTCGGCGCGGCGCATGCGCTCGAGCAGCCACCACGCCAGCAGCGCCGTCAGCAGCATGAAGCCCCAGCCCTTGAGGGCGTGCCAGCGCCCGAGCTGCGGCGAGCCTCCCACCCAGCGCTCGAGCAGCAGGTCGCCCACCACCACCCATGCCACACCGAGCACCAGATACAGGGCGACGCCCCAGGCGGGCGTCATGCGGAGCCGTGGCCCCCGGGTTTGCAAATCCATTGCTGCTGCAGTGAGAGTGCCCTGCTGCGACAATCCGCGGCCATGAGCCAAGCCTACATTCTGACCCTGTCCTGCCCCGACCGGCTGGGACTGGTACACGCCGTCTCGGGCTTTCTGCTCGAGCGCGGCGCCAACATCGAAGAAGCCGCCCAGTACAACGACCACGCCACCGGCCTGTTCTTCATGCGCGTGCGGTTCGCCTGCGCGCAGCACGATGCCGCCACGCTGCGCACCGACCTGCAGGCGTTCGCCGAGCCCTTCCAGATGCGCGCCGGCCTGCACGTGGCGAGCGAGCCCATGCGCACGGTGATCATGGTCAGCCGCGAGGGGCATTGCCTGAACGACCTGCTGTTTCGCGTAAAAAGCGGGCTGCTGCCGATCGACGTGCGCGCGATCATCAGCAACCACCGCGATTTCTACCAGCTCGCGGCCAGCTACGACATCCCTTTCCACCACATCCCGGTCACGGCCGCCACCAAGGCCCAGGCCGAGGCGCGGCAATACGAAATCATCCAGCAGGAAGGAGCGGAGCTGGTGGTGCTGGCCCGCTACATGCAGATCCTGTCGGACGATCTGTGCACCAAGCTCGCCGGCCGCGCCATCAACATCCACCACAGCTTCCTGCCGAGCTTCAAGGGCGCCAAGCCCTACTACCAGGCGCACGACCGGGGCGTGAAGCTGATCGGCGCCACCGCCCACTACGTGACGGCCGACCTGGACGAGGGTCCGATCATCGAGCAGGACGTGACGCGCGCCGACCACACCGACACGGTCGAGGACCTGACGGCCCGCGGGCGCGACACCGAGAGCCTGGTGCTGGCGCGCGCCGTGAAGTGGCACAGCGAGCACCGCGTGCTCCTCAACGGACACAAGACGGTGGTGTTCCGCTGACGAGGGCTCAGCCGCCGAGCGCCTCGATCTCTTCGTAGAGTGCGCGCGGCACGGCGATGCCGCGCTGCAGGCTGCGCTCGCGCGCGGCGTAGCGCCGTTGCGAGGGCAGGCGCGCGCCCTGGTCGGTGATGGCCTGGAACAGGCGCTCGGCGCTTTGCTGCCCCGCCGCCGGATCGCCCCCCGCCAGCCGCGCCGGGTCGAAAGCCAGGACCAGCTCGCCGTGGCAGGGCGCCGCCTGCGCGCCCGCGTCGAACTCCAGCGACTCCTGGCTCGTCCAGTCACCGATCAGCGCCCCGGCCATCAGCTCGACCATGGCCGCCAGCGCAGAGCCCTTGTGGCCGCCGAAGGCCAGCATCGCGCCCTGCGCCACCGCCAGCGGGTCAGTGCTCGGACGCCCCTGCGCATCGACCCCGCAGCCGGCCGGCAGGGGCGTGCCGGCGCGGCGGTGCAGTTCCAGGTCGCCCCGGGCGATGGCGCTGGTGGCGAAGTCGAAGACGAAGGGGTAAGGACCGGGGCGCGGCCAGCCGAAGGCGATCGGGTTCGTGCCGAAGACCGGGCGGTGGCCGCCGGCGGGCGCCACCCAGGCGTGGCTGGGCGTGAGCGCCAGCGCCGCCAGGCCGTGCGCCGTCAGGGCCTCGATCTCGGGCCAGAGGGCGGAGAAATGGAAACATTGGTGGATGGCGAGCGCCGCCAGCCCTTGCGTGCGGGCCGCCTCGACCAGCGCCGGCAGCCCGCGCTCGAAGGCCAGCGGCGAAAAGCCCCGGCGCGCGTCGACCCGCACCACGGCGCCGCGGGTGGGCGCCACCACCGGCTCGGCCTGCAGTTCGACCTTGCCGCTGCGCACCGTCTGGGCGCAGGTCAGAAGCCGATAGACGCCGTGCGACTGGCAATCGTCGCGCTGCCCGGCGACGATGGTGCGCGCCATGGCCTCGGCGTGCGCCTGCGACAGGCCCAGGCGCAGCAATACCCGCACGGCCAGCGCGTGCAGCGCGTCGGCGGAAACCAGGACCGTGTCGGGGATGGAGGAAGCGGAAGCGGGCATGGGCAGGCGGTGAAGGCAGGCAGCATCGGCCCCGGCCATCCGGGGCAACACGGTCCAGCATACCGCGGTGCGGCCAGCGGCATGCCGGCCGGCCCGCACTGGCCTACAGTTGCGCCATGTCCAGCCGCCCGTCCCTCGCCGCCCCGCCCGCCACCGATCTGGCGCCCACTCCCGCCGAGCGCACCGCCCGCCAGCGCGAGGTGGTCGATGCCCTGTCCGCCCACGTGCCCCAGCACGCGCTGCTGTGGCACGCCGAGGACACCACGCCCTACGAATGCGACGGCCTCACTGCCTACCGCCAGCGCCCGCTGGTGGTGTGCCTGCCGGAGACCGAAGAGGAGGTGCAGGCCATCCTGCGCACCTGCCACCGGCTCCGGGTGCCGGTGGTGGCGCGCGGCGCGGGCACCGGGCTGTCGGGTGGCGCGATGCCGCACGCCCTGGGCGTGACGCTGTCGCTCGCGAAGTTCAACCGCATCCTGGAGGTGGACCCCCTGGCCCGCACCGCGCGCGTGCAGTGCGGCGTGCGCAACTTGGCCATCAGCGAGGCGGCGGCGCCGTTCGGCCTGTACTACGCACCCGACCCGAGCAGCCAGATCGCCTGCACCATCGGCGGCAACGTGGCGGAAAACTCGGGCGGCGTGCACTGCCTGAAATACGGCCTGACGGTGCACAACGTGCTGCGCGTGCGCGGCTACACCATGGAGGGCGAGCCCGTCACCTTCGGCGCCGAGGCGCTCGACGCCCCCGGCTACGACCTGCTGGCGGCCGTGATCGGCAGCGAGGGCATGCTGGCGGTGGCGCTGGAGGTCACGGTGCGCCTGATTCCGCAGCCGCAGCTGGCGCGCTGCATCATGGCCAGCTTCGACGACGTGAGGAAAGCCGGCGACGCCGTGGCCGCGGTGATCGCCGCCGGCATCATCCCGGCCGGCCTCGAGATGATGGACAGGCCCATGACGGCCGCCGTGGAGGATTTCGTCCAGGCCGGCTACGACCTGTCGGCCGAGGCCATCCTGCTGTGCGAATCCGACGGCACGCCCGAGGAGGTCGAGGAAGAGATTGCGCGCATGAGCGCGGTGCTCGAAGCCGCCGGCGCCACGGCGATCGCCGTCAGCCGCGACGAGGAGGAGCGCGCGCGCTTCTGGAGCGGGCGCAAGAACGCCTTTCCGGCGAGCGGCCGCATCAGCCCGGACTACATGTGCATGGACTCGACCATCCCGAGGAAGCGCCTGGCCGACATCCTGCTGGCTATTGCCGAGATGGAGAAGAAATACCAGCTGCGCTGCTGCAACGTCTTCCACGCCGGCGATGGCAACCTGCACCCGCTGATCCTGTTCGACGCCAACGATCCGGACGAGTTGCGCCGCTGCGAGCTGTTCGGCGCCGACATCCTGGAGACCAGCGTGGCCATGGGCGGCACCATCACCGGCGAGCACGGCGTGGGCGTGGAAAAGCTCAACAGCATGTGCACCCAGTTCACCACCGAGGAAAACGCACAGATGTTCGCCCTCAAGGCGGCCTTCGATCCGGCCGGGCTGCTCAACCCCGGCAAGCTCATTCCCACGCTCAACCGCTGCGCCGAGTACGGCAAGATGCTGGTGCGCGGCGGCCGCATCCGGCACCCGGACCTGCCGCGCTTCTGAGCGCGCCCCTGCGCGGCCGCCGCCCCACAGGCGCCCGCGCCGTGGGCTGACACCTGGCGGCGCGCGCCCGCGCGAGCATGGCCTCCTTGCCATCCACCACGAAGGAGGTTTTCCCATGTCCGCTTCTCCCACCCCCGCCCGGCGGGCCCGCC
>NZ_ALEE01000633.1 GCF_000282995.1 Melaminivora alkalimesophila | reverse complement strand
GGCCCCGCCGGCTCGCTTCCCTGGGCGCCGCCGCTGCCTTCCTCTGCGCGGGCGCCACCGCCCTGGCGCAGCCATCCGCCGGCCAGTCCGAGGCCCGCCTGCCGGCCGTGCAGACCGCGGGCGCGCTGCGCTACCAGTGCGGCGGCATCGGCAGCGACGAGTCCGAGGCCATGCGCGCCGCCATGAAAGACCACCCGCTGTCGCTGCTGTTCGCCCGCGCCGACGGGGCCTACGAGGCCAACATCGAGGTGCGCATCCGCCCGCAGGGCGGCCAGGGCGAGGCCATGTCCTTCGTCGCGAACGGCCCGGTGTGCCTGCTGCAGTTGCCCGCTGGCAGCTACCAGGTGGACGTGCAGGGCGCGGGCCAGAGCCACTCGCGCACGGTGCAGGTGGGAGGGGGCAGCCGCACGCTCGACTTCCGCTTCTGAGCGCCGCCGCCCCGGGGCGCGGGGCCTATGATCGGGCAGCCTGCCACGACGCCCCCTGCCCCTTGCTGCCGTCCCCGCCATGGAACTGACCCCTGCCGACCTGCTCGCCGCCTTCGCCCGCAGCGTGCTGTTCGTGCTGGCCGGCGTGCTGCCGATCATCAACCCGCTGGCCTCGGCGCCCATCTTCGTGGACCTGACGCGCGGCCTGAACGACGCGACCCGCGCGCAGCTGGCGCGCCGCGTGGGCAAGAACGCCGGCCTGCTGCTGGCCGGCGCCATGCTGATGGGCTCCTACGTGCTGCACATCTTCGGCGTGTCGCTGCCGGTGGTGCGCATCGCCGGCGGGATGATCGTCGCCTCCATCGCCTGGCGCATGCTGCACGCGCAGCAGGTGACCAGCGAGGAGACGACCAGCATGGCGCTGTCGATCAGCGAGGAGCGGGCGCACATCAAGGCCTTCTACCCACTCACCTTTCCCCTCACCTGCGGGCCAGGCTCGATCGCCGTGTCGATCGCCATCGGCGCCAGCCTGCACACGCGCAGCAGCCTGCCGACCACCCTGGCGAACATGGCGGGCGGGCTGCTGGCGGCGGCGCTTCTGGGCGTGCTGGTGGCGCTCACCTTCCGCTACGCCAGCCGCCTGCTGCACCGCCTGGGCGAGACCGGCCAGATCGTGTTCCTGCGGCTCATGGCCTTCATGCTGCTGTGCGTGGGGGTGGAGATCGTCTGGGACGGGGTGCGCGCGCTGCTGGTGGGCGTGCTGCCGCCGGCGGG
>NZ_ALEE01000632.1 GCF_000282995.1 Melaminivora alkalimesophila | reverse complement strand
CGGGTTGAAAGCCGCCGCCCGCCGCTAGCCTGCGCGCGGCGCGACCAGCGCCCACAGCGCCCCGGCGTGCGCGACGGCAAACAGCAGCAGGCCGATCAGCCCACCCACCACCGTGCCGTTGATGCGGATGTACTGCAGGTCCGGGCCGATGTGCAGCTCCACCAAGCGCGCCGTCTCGCTGGCATCCCAGCGTTGCACGGTGGCCTGGATGTGCTCGGCCACCGACTGCGCCACCTCGGGCGCGAAGGTCGCGGCCCACAATTCCAGGCGCACGTTCAGGCGCACCCGCAGCGCCGCGTCCTGCGCGAGCGAGCGCCCCAGCCAGCGGCCCATCCCCGCCACGCGCTGCGCCAGCTGCGAGTCCTCGTCCAGCAGGTCCTCGCGCAGCTTGCGCCGCACGTCCTGCCACAGGTGGCGCACATAGCGCGCCAGCACTTCGTCGTTCTGCAGGTAGCGGCGCACCTCCTCGCCGCGGCGCGCCCAGTCCGGATCGGTCTGCAGGCGCTCGATCAGGCGCTCGACGGCCCCATCCAGCGCCTCGCGCAGCTCGTGCCGCGGGTCCTCGGCGATGGTCTTGAGCAGCGCATCCACCGCGTGCGTGATGGCGCCTGCGCCCTTGCCGGTGAGCCAGTCGGTGGGCAGCATCTTCTGCTTGAGCGGATGCTCGC
>NZ_ALEE01000631.1 GCF_000282995.1 Melaminivora alkalimesophila | reverse complement strand
CGGATGCTCGCGCCGCAGCCACTGCAGCAGCGTCTCGGCAACGAAGGCGCGCGTCTCCGGCTTGCGCACGCTCTCGCCCAGGCGCGCGAGCAGCGCATCGACCAGCGCCTGGTGTCGCCCCTCGTGCGTGAGCGCCGCCAGCGCCGCCGCCATGGAGCGCGAGATGTCCAGCTGCCCGACCAGCGCCCGTGCCGCGCGGGCCAGGAAGGCCTGGATGCGCTCGTCCTCGACCGTGTCGAGCGCCGTCAGCGCCAGGCGCGCCACCTGGCGACCGAGCAGCTGGGCATTGGCCGGCGCCGTGAGCCACTGCGCCAGCAGGTCGGCCGGGTCGTGGCGGCGGATCAGCGCGACCAGCGAGGGCGCATCGAGGAACTCGTCCCGCACGAAGGAAGCCAGGTTGCCGCCGATGCGGTCCTTGTTGCGCGCGATGATGTCGGTGTGGCGGTGCACCAGCGGCAGCGGGATGCGCCGAAACAGCGCCGAGACGGCGAACCAGTCGGCCAGCGCCCCCACCATCGCCGCCTCGGCGACGGCGCGCAGGCAGCTGACCCACAGGCCCGGCGGCAGGACATGCGTCAGGGCAAAGACCAGCACCATGACCAGCAGGCCGGTGGCCTGGCGCTTGGCGCGTGCCAGCTGGCGGGCGTGGTCCGGGGAAACGGCGGAGCTGGCGGGCAGCGAGGCCGCGCCCGGGCCCCGCGGGGAAGGCTCCTCCGTGGTAGGTGCGTGCATGCCGCCTAGCATAGGGCGCAGCCGCTGCCGCCGTCCATGGGAACCGTGTAGGAGACGGGCCGGCCCGCCCGTGCGCTCAGGCCGCCTGCGGCACGCCGATGCGATCGAGCGCGGCGCGCAGGTGCCCCACCGTGCGCTCGACGTTGTGCCATTTCTCCAGTCCGAACAGGCCGATGCGGAAGGTCTGGAAGTCCGGGCCCTCGCCGCATTGCAGCGGCACGCCAGCGGCGGTCTGCAGGCCGGCTTCCAGGAACTTCCTGCCGCTCTGGATGCCCGGGTCGGTGGTGTAGCTCACGACCACGCCGGGCGCCTTCCAGCCCTCGGCCGCCACGCTGGGAAAGCCGCGGCCTTCCAGCAGCGCGCGCACCTTGGCGCCCAGCTCGATCTGCTCGGCGCGCACCCTGTCGAAACCATAGTCGCGCGTCTCCAGCATCACGTCGCGCAGCCGCACCAGCGCGTCGGTGGGCATGGTTGTGTGGTAGGCATGCTGGCCTTTTTCATAGCCCTCGGCGATCTGCATCCATTTCTTCAGGTCGCAGGAAAAGCTCGAGCTTTGCGTGTGCTCGATGGCCTCGCGGGCGCGCTTGGAGAGCATCACCATGGCGCAGCAGGGCGAGCCGCTCCAGCCCTTTTGCGGCGCCGAGATCAGCACGTCCACGCCGCTCGCCTCCATGTCCACCCACATCGCCCCCGAGGCCACGCAGTCGAGCACGAACAGCGCGCCCACCTCGTGCGCGGCGGCGCTCACGGTGCGCAGGTAATCGTCGGGCAGGATGATCCCGCTGGCGGTCTCCACGTGCGGGGCGAACACCACCTTCGGCCGCTCGGCGCGGATCGTGGCCGCCACCTCCTCGGCCGGGCACGGCGCCCAGGGCGCCTGGCTGCCGCCCTCCTGCTGGCGCGCCTTGCAGACCACGGAGCCACCGCCTAAGCCCTTGTCGGCGTCGAAGATCTGCGTCCAGCGGTAGCTGAACCAGCCGTTGCGCACGATCAGCACCTTCTCCCCGTTGGCGAACTGCCGCGCCACCGCCTCCATGCCGAAGGTGCCGCTGCCGGGCACGAGGACGGCAGTGTGCGCGTGGTAGACCTGCTTGAGGGTCTGGAGGATGTCCTGCATGACGCCGACAAAACGCCTGGACATGTGGTTGAGCGCGCGGTCGGTGTAGACCACCGAGAATTCGAGCAATCCGTCGGGATCGATGTCGGGAAGCAGTCCGGGCATGGGTCTTTCTCTGCAGGAGGGGATACGCTGGTGCCGGGCGGCTGGCTGCAGGCCCGGGGAAACTGTCCAGCTTAGCACGCAGCCAAGCCCACGGCGGCCGCGCGGGCAGCCCGCTGCCGACCCCCTCGGCCCGACCGCCAAGGCGCCCCGACTATCATCGCCAGCCCTGCCCCGGCGCGCTGCCCGCCGGTGCGCACTCCTGTTTTCCCTGCTCCCATGTCCGGTCTGAACCTCGCCCAACTGCAAGCCGTGCACTACACCGAAGGCCCCTGCCTGGTGCTGGCAGGCGCCGGCTCGGGCAAGACGCGCGTGATCACGCACAAGATCGCGCGGCTGATCGAGACCGGGCTGCCCCCGAAGCGCATCGCCGCCATCACCTTCACCAACAAGGCCGCCGCCGAAATGCGCGAGCGCGCCGCCGGGCTGATCGGCCGCCAGGCTCGGGACGTGCTGGTGTGCACCTTCCACGCCCTGGGCGTGCGCATGGTCCGCGAGGACGGCCACGTGCTGGGCCTGAAGCCCAATTTCAGCATCCTGGACCAGGACGACGTCACCAGCATCCTCAAGGACTGCGCCGGCGGCACGGCCGATGCCGCCACCGCGCGCCAGTGGCAATGGGCGATCAGCGCCTGGAAGAACCAGGACTGGGACGCGCGCCGGGCGCTGGCCATGGCCCGGGACGACCACGAGCGCAGCACCGCGCTCATCATGCAACGCTACGAGGAGCGCCTCACCGCCTACCAGAGCGTGGATTTCGATGACCTGATCGGCCTGCCCATGCGCCTCTTGAAACACCACCCCGAGGTGCGCGAGAAATGGCAGCGCGTGCTGGGCCACGTGCTGGTCGATGAATACCAGGACACCAACGCCACGCAGTACGAGCTGCTGAAGCTGCTGGTGGGCGAGCGGGCGCGCTTTACCGCCGTGGGCGACGACGACCAAAGCATCTACGGCTGGCGCGGCGCGACGCTGGACAACCTGAAAAGACTGCCCGTCGACTTCCCGCAGCTCAAAGTCATCAAGCTGGAGCAGAACTACCGCTCGACCAGCGCCATTCTGCGCGCCGCCAACCACGTCATCGGACCGAACCCCAAGCTGTTTCCGAAAACCCTGTTTTCCGAACTGGGCGAGGGCGAACCGGTGCGCGTGGTCGATTGCGACAACGAGGAGCACGAGGCCGAGCGCGCCGTGGCGCGCATCCTCTCCCTGCGCGCCGCCGCCAACCCGCCGCCGGCGTGGAAGAGCTTTGCCATCCTCTACCGCGCCAACCACCAAGCCAAGCCCTTCGAGAAGGCCCTCAGGAAGGCCAACATTCCCTACAAGGTCTCGGGCGGCACCTCGTTTTTCGACCGCGCCGAGATCCGTGACCTGTGCGCGTGGTTTCGGCTGTGGATCAACAACGACGACGACCCGGCCTTTCTGCGCGCCATCACCAGCCCGCGGCGCGGCATCGGCCCCAGCACGCTCGCCGCGCTGGGAACCTTCGCCAGCCAGCACCGCAGCAGCCTGTTCGGCGCGCTGTTCAACGGCATGCTGCCGGCGGCGGTGCCAAAGCGCGCACTCGACGGGCTGCTGGAGTTCGGCCGCACCATCAATGCGCTCGAGCACCGCGCACGCCACACGCACGGCCATGAGGCGGCGCGCGCCTTCCTCGCCGACTGGCTCCAGGACATCGGCTACGAGCAGCGCCTGCACGACAGCGAGGACAGCGACAAGGTCGCCGCCGCGCGCTGGGGCAACGTGCTGGAATTCTGTGACTGGATGGCCCAGCGCGCGGGCGGGCAGATCGACGACGCCGGCGGCGCCACCACGCAGCGCGAGACCAGGAGCCTGCTGGAGGTCGCGCAGACCATCGCCCTCCTGTCCACCATCTCCGAGCGCGAGCAGGACCAGGACATGGTGGTGCTCTCCACCCTGCACGCCAGCAAGGGCCTGGAGTGGCCGCACGTCATCCTGGCGGGCGTGACCGAAGGGATGCTGCCCTTCAAGCTCGACGACGACGAGGGCCGGCAGCAAAAAGTCACCGAGGACATCGCCGCCCGCCTGCAGGAAGAGCGCCGCCTGATGTACGTGGGCATCACCCGCGCCCAGCGCACGCTCGCCGTGAGCTGGACCAAGAAGCGCAAGAAGGGCCGCGAGATGGTCGCCTGCCAGCCCAGCCGCTTCATCGCCGAGATGAAGCTGGACGCCCGCACCGCCCGCGAGGACCCGCGCGAGAAGCTGCGCCAGCTGCGCGCCGAATTCGCCGCGCGCGCCGGCGCCCAGGCCCAGCCCGGGGGCTGATCACCGGGCGGCCCGGCGTCCTACAGCGGCATCCCCGGGAAAACACCGAAAATGCGGCGCTTTGCGCGCCGCGCTTCACCTTCCCTGTCCATGAGCCCCACCACTCCGATTCGCACCCGCCTTGCCCTGGCATCCGCCGTGCTGGCTGCCGCCCTGCCCTGGGCCAGCCGGGCGCAGGACGCCGCGCCCACCCCGTTGGCCACCGCCGA
>NZ_ALEE01000630.1 GCF_000282995.1 Melaminivora alkalimesophila | reverse complement strand
TAGAAGAGGAGAGCAAAGGGCATGGGCTTGCAAATTTCGTCGCCTTCGCGCACTGTGCGCGCAATGCACCGGTGCGCCGGCCCGGCGCGCGGCATGGTGCGGCCGGACAGCGCGGGCCGCCGCCGTGCCACCGCCCATCCCCCTTCGGGAGTGCTGCCATGAACGTCCATGCCCCCACCCTGCGCCGGTCGCCGGCGCCCCGCCCGTCGGGCCCGGTCATCGATGTCGCGCCGGGCGTGTGCCTGCTGCCCCTGGCCGAGCAAGCGCTGTGGTGGCCGCTGGCGCGCACGCTGTTCGTGGCCGACGTGCACCTGGGCAAGGCCGCCACCTTCCGTGCGCGTGGCCTGCCGGTGCCCACGGGCACGACCCGGGACAACCTGGAGCGCCTGTCGGCCGTGCTGGCGCGCACCGGCGCCGACCGCTTGGTGGTCCTGGGCGATTTCCTGCATGCCGCCGAGGCGCACACGCCGGCGCTGCTGGCACAGCTGGCCCACTGGCGCCGGGCGCGCGCCGGGCTGGGCCTGACGCTGGTGCGCGGCAACCACGACCGCCATGCGGGCGAATTGCCGGCGTCGCTGGACATCACCGTGGTCGACGAGCCCCACGTGCCCTACGCCGGCGTGCCGCTGGCGTGCTGCCACCACCCGCAGCGGGTGCCCGGCCACACGGTGCTGGCCGGCCACGTGCACCCGGCCGTGGTGCTGCGTGGGCGCGGGCGCGATGTGCTGCGCCTGCCGGCCTTCAGCCACGAGGCCGGGTTGCTGTTGTTGCCGTCCTTCGGCGATTTCACCGGCGCCCACACGCTGGCGCC
>NZ_ALEE01000629.1 GCF_000282995.1 Melaminivora alkalimesophila | reverse complement strand
CACGCTGGCGCCGGCGCCGGGGCGCAGGCTGTACGCCGTGGGGGCAGGGCAGGTCTGGCCGCTTGCGCCCGCAGGCGGCTGAGCAGGCGCCCCGCGCTTGGGCTGCCCTGTCCTGGTCAGCCCCGCTGCGCCCAGCCGCGCGCCAGCACCGGCGCGTCCGGCAGCTCGTTGGGCCGGCTTCCCGCCGGTTCGTCCTGCGGCGCCGGAAAATGCGCCACCAGCAGCGCCGACACCTCGCTGAGCGCTTGCGTCAGCCCGTCTTCGTAACGTCCTGCACGGAAGGCTTCGCCCATGTGCGCGGCCATGGCGCGCCAGCTCTCCTCGGGGACGGCGCGCGCGAGGCCCCGGTCGGCGACGATTTCGATGGCGCGCTCGGCCAGCAGCAGGTAGATCAGCACGCCGTTGTTGTGCTCGGTGTCCCACACCCGCAGCTTGCCGAACTGCGTGATGGCGCGCTCGCGGGGCGAGGCGCCCCGGCACAGGTAGGAGCGGGGCAGCCCGCCCTCGATGCAGATGCGGATCTGGCCCGTGTGGCGCCGCTCGCTGGCGGCCACGCGCGCGGCCAGGCGCTCGAGCATCTGCGGCGGCAGCGCCCGGCCGAGGATGCCGTCGGCCCAGCGGTGGCGCAGCAGCCGGGCGGCGCGCTGCAGCAGGCCCGGCGGGCGCGCCACCGCGGAAGGACTGTGCGCAGGACTGGACATCTGGCTCCTCCTCTCGCCCTACCAGCTCCCGGAGGCTCCGCCCCCGC
>NZ_ALEE01000628.1 GCF_000282995.1 Melaminivora alkalimesophila | reverse complement strand
AAGCTGCCGCCGCCGCCGGAGCTGAAGCCACCTCCGCCGCCGAAGCCGCCTCCGCCGCCGCCGAAGCCCCCACCCCCGCCCCACGTGACCGGCCCGACGCGCCCCGCGAAGGCCCATGCGTAGAGCAGTGCCCCCAGCGCCGCCCCCAGCGCCAGCAGCACGCTGGTCGTGAACCAGAAGGCCAGCGCGCCGGCGCCCACGCCGGTGGCCACGCTGCCCAGGCGCTGTCCGAACAGGCTGCGCAGCACAGGGCTGCCGACCATCACGGCGAAGAACAGGAAGATGG
Source organism: Melaminivora alkalimesophila (assembly GCF_000282995.1). Classification (GTDB taxonomy): domain Bacteria; phylum Pseudomonadota; class Gammaproteobacteria; order Burkholderiales; family Burkholderiaceae_C; genus Melaminivora; species Melaminivora alkalimesophila. The sequence continues at coordinate 1,667 of NZ_ALEE01000628.1, read as the reverse complement.
CCAGGTCATTGAAGCGCAGGTCCCCGGAGTCCGTGCCGCGGGTGGCGCGTGGCAGCGGCAGCTCCTCCCCGGCGATGCGCGCGCCCAGCTGCTGCACGGCCGCCTGCAGGCCGCCGGCGTAGTCGCCCTCGCGAAAGCGCGGGGCCATGGCGGCGTCGATGATGCGCGCCGCCGCGATGTCGGGGATGGCCCCTTCCAGCGCGCGCGCCACTTCGATGCGCATGCGCCGGTCGTCCTTGGCCACCACCACCAGCACCCCGTCGCCCACCTCGCGGCGGCCGATCTTCCATTGGCTGGCGACCCGGTGCGCGAAGGCGGCGATGTCCTCCGGCGCGGTCGTCGGGACCATGAGCACCACCACCTGCGAGCCGTGCGCCCGCTCGATCGCCGCCAGCTGCTGCTCGAGGGCGCTGCGCTGCGCCGCGTCCAGCGTGGCTGTCTCGTCGATCACGCGCCCCGTGAGCACCGGCACGGCGCGCAGCGGCTGGGCGAGCGCCGAGCCCAGGCCGGCGGCAAGCAAGATGCAGGCCGCCAGCAGGCGCAGGACGGAAGCCAGGGACATCGCGGCGGCCGCCGGGCTCAGGGCTTGGCGGCCGGCGCCGGGTGCGAGAAGTCGACCTGCGGCGGAGCGCTGATCTGCGCCTCGTTCTGCACCGTGAAGTTCGGCTTGGGTTCGTAGCTGAAGACCTTGGCCGTCAGGTTGGTCGGGAAGCTGCGCGCCAGCACGTTGTACTCCTGCACGGTCTCGATGTAGCGGTTGCGCGCCACCGTGATGCGGTTTTCCGTGCCCTCCAGCGTCACGCGCAGGTCGCGAAAGCCCTGGTTCGCCTGCAGCTGCGGGTAGCGCTCGGCCACCACCATCAGGCGGCTCAGGGCGCTGGAGAGCTCGCCTTGCGCCTGCTGGAACTGGTTGAACGCCTGGGGATCGTTGATCAGCTCGGGCGTGGCCTGGATGGAGGTGGCCTTGGCACGTGCCTCGATCACGCGAGTGAGCGTCTCCTGCTCGAACTGCGCCTCGCCCTTGACGGTGGCCACGATGTTCGGGACCAGGTCGGCGCGGCGCTGGTATTGGTTGAGCACCTCGCTCCAGGCGGCCTTGGACTGCTCGTCCAGGCGCTGGAAGTCGTTGTAGCCGCAGCCGCCGAGGGCGCTGGCCAGGACCAGGATGGCGAAGGTCTTTTTCATGGCGTGAGCGTAGGGAGCCTGAAGGGTGGAGGGAAGGGTTGCGGCCAGCGAGTATGCAGCGGCCGGGGCGCCGGCGCTGTCGGCGCGCATCCCATGCTGGCGCCATTGTGCCCGCCCGCACCGCGCGGCTGGGCCCCAGTTGCAGCGCAGGCGTTACCGGATGCTGCAGCGGTATCGGGCTGCACAGGCGCAGCGCTCCTACAACCTGCGCCGCCGGGTCTGCCGAACATGGCGGGGTCCTGGGAAGGAGGGCAGCGTCCCTTTCTTTTCCTTGTTCCACGATGTGTCTCGAACTGGAGGAGTTCTGCCATGCCGATGTTTTGCTTTCGCTCCACGGTCGCCCTCGCCGCTGCCGCCGGTCTCGGCCTGACCGGTGCTTCCTGGGCCCAGGGCACGCCCCCGGTCATCGCACCGCCGGCTTCGTCCATCACCTCGCCCGACACGGCCCCCGCCGACCGGGGTGGCACCTCGGGCGACCGGCC
>NZ_ALEE01000627.1 GCF_000282995.1 Melaminivora alkalimesophila | reverse complement strand
GCCCCGGCGGCACGGCGGCGCCGGCGGGCACGGCACCTGCTGCCCCGGCACCTGCTGCCCCGGCCACGGCCCCTGCGCGCACCCCCGCGCCCGCCGCCCCCGCCCAGGCGGACGGCAAGCCCGCGCATGCCGATGCCGCGTTCATGAACCAGGCCGCGCAAAACGGCCACCTGGAAGTCGAGGCCGCTCGCCTGGCGCTGCAGAAGTCGCAGAACCCGGAGGTCAGGGAATTCGCCCAGCGCATGATCGACGACCACACCAAGGCTGCGCAGGAACTGGGCGCCCTGGCCACGGCCAAGAACCACTCCCTGCCCGATGGCCCCTCGCTGCTGCAAAAAGGCAAGCTCAAGCTGCTGGGCACGCACGGCGACGAGAAATTCGACCGCAGCTACATCGAGGACCTGGGCCCGAAGGCGCACCGGGAGACCATCGAATTGTTCGAGAAGGGCGCGCGCGAGGCGCACGATCCGGACGTGAGGGCCTACGCCGAGAAGACCCTGCCCACCCTGCGCGAGCACCTGTCGATGGCCGAGAAGCTCGACCGCGACACGCGCAGCGAGCGCAAGGGCACGACGCGCTGAGGTCGGTTTCCTATACTGTCCCTTCCACACCAGGGAGGGACGTCATGAAGTCAGGGTTGGGAGGCCGCAGCGCGGCGATCGTGGGGGCCTGGGCGCTGGCAGCTGCCGTGGCCGGCTGCAGCGGTGAGGCCGAGACGCCGCCGGCGGCAGCGCCGTCTGCCGGCAGTGGCGCGGCCACCCCCATGACCGGCAAGGAGGTCCGGGAGGCGATCCAGGACCAGATCCTGCCCGCGTTCGAGAAGACCTACGCCAAGCGCAATGCCAAGGCGCGCCTCGAAGGCAATGTGGTGTACCTGCGCATGGACGGCGACGCCAGCGGTGACATGGCCGGCTGGACCGATTGCCGGGTCGTGACCCAGCTCATCAAGCCGGAGCAGAGTGCCGTGCTCGAATTCCCGAACGGCAAGATCGACTGCACCGAACTGCTCAAGAAGGGGCAGTAATGCGCAGCGTCCCTGGGGCGTCCTCCGGGGTGCGCGCACAGCGGGGACACAGGCAGGCCCGGCCGCGCTGCGGCGCCGGGATGCGCGCCAACGCAGCGCGCGAGACGCGCTCCTGCATGCACCAGCATGTGGGCGCGGGCTGCCCTGCCTGCAGCGCGCAACGGTTCGGCTGTCCGCACAGGGGACAGCGGCAAGGATCGATGCGCTCCATGCGGGCAGTGTAGGCCCTGCAACGACCCGCGGCGCCCGAAGGCGCCGCTGGGGTCGGCAGGGGGCGGGGCGTTTCGTCCCCGCCGCCGGGCCTCAGCGCTGCGCCTCGCCCGCCTTCACCTTCAGGCGCCAGGCGTGCAGCAGCGGCTCGGTGTAGCCGCTGGGCTGCTCGATGCCCTTGAAGACCAGATCGCAAGCCGCCTGGTAGGCGGCCGATTCGCCGAAGCGCCCGGCCATCTTCCGGTAGAGCGGGTCGCCCGCGTTCTGCGCGTCCACCTTGGCGGCCATGCGCTCGAAGGTGGCGCGCACCTGCTCTTGCGTCACGATGCCGTGCAGCAGCCAGTTGGCCACGTGCTGGCTGGAGATGCGCAGCGTGGCGCGGTCTTCCATCAGGCCGACGTCGTTGATGTCGGGCACCTTGGAGCAGCCCACGCCCTGGTCGATCCAGCGCACCACGTAGCCCAGGATGCCCTGGATGTTGTTGTTCAGCTCCTGCTGCTTTTCCTCGTCGGACCAGTTCGGGTTGCTGGACACCGGCACGGTGAGCAGCCCGGTAAGCAGGTTGTCGCGCTCGGCGTCGGCGTCGACCTTCAGCAGCTCGGCCTGTACGTCCGCCACCTTGACCTGGTGGTAGTGCAGCGCGTGCAGCGTGGCGCCCGTGGGGCTGGGCACCCAGGCGGTGTTGGCGCCGGCCTTCGGGTGCGCGATCTTCTGCTCCAGCATCGCGGCCATCATGTCCGGCATGGCCCACATGCCCTTGCCGATCTGCGCGCGCCCCGCCAGGCCGCACGACAGGCCGACCAGCACGTTGTTCCTCTCATAGGCCTGGATCCAGGCGCTGGTCTTCATGTCGCCCTTGCGGATCATCGGGCCGGCGTGCATGGCGGTATGGATCTCGTCGCCGGTGCGGTCCAGGAAGCCGGTGTTGATGAAGGCCACGCGCGCGGGGGCGGCGGCGATGCAGGCCTTGAGGTTCACCGAGGTGCGGCGCTCCTCGTCCATGATGCCCAGCTTGACGGTGTTCTCGGGCAGGCCGAGCACCTGCTCGACGCGGCCGAACAGCTCGTTGGCAAAGGCCACCTCGGCCGGCCCATGCATCTTCGGCTTGACGATGTAGACGCTGCCGGTGCGCGAGTTGCGCAGGCCATTGGCGCCGTGGCCCTTGAGGTCGTGGATGGCGATCGCCGTCGTGACCATGGCGTCCATGATGCCTTCGGGGATCTCCTGGCCGTCGCTGCCCCACAGGATCGCCGGGTTGGTCATCAGGTGGCCGACGTTCCTCAGGAACATCAGCGAGCGGCCGTGCAGCTTGAGCGGCTGGCCGTCCGCGCCGGTGTATTCGCGGTCCGGGTTCAGGCCGCGCGTCATCTGCTGGCCGTCCTTCGTGAAGGTCTCGGTCAGCGTGCCCTTCAAGATGCCCAGCCAGTTGCGGTAGCCCAGCGTCTTGTCCTCGGCATCCACCGCGGCGATGGAATCCTCCAGGTCGAGGATGGTCGACAGCGCCGCTTCCACGACCACGTCGCAGACGCCCGCGGCATCGCCCTTGCCGATGGGCGCGGCGCGGTCGATGCGGATGTCGATGTGCAGGCCGTTGTTGACCAGCAGCACGGAAGAGGGGTTGGCGGCATCGCCCTGGTGGCCGACGAACTGCGCGGCGTCCTTCAGGCCGGCCGTGGCGCCGTCCTTCAGCGCCACCAGCAGCTTGCCGCCGTCCACGCGATAGCCGGTGGCGTCCTTGTGCGAGCCCTGGGCCAGCGGCACGGCCTGGTCGAGGAAGTCGCGCGCGAAGGCGATCACCTTCTCGCCGCGCCTGGGGTTGTAGCCGCGGCCGCGCTCGGCGCCGCCCTCCTCGTCGATCACGTCGGTGCCGTAGAGCGCGTCGTACAACGAGCCCCAGCGTGCGTTGGCGGCATTGAGCGCGTAGCGCGCGTTCAGGATCGGCACCACCAGCTGCGGACCCGCCTGCTTGGCCAGCTCGTCGTCGACGTTGGCGGTGCTGGCCTGCACGTCCTTCGGCGGCTCGACCAGGTAGCCGACCTGGCTGAGGAAGTTGCGGTAGGCCGCCATGTCCTTGATCGGCCCGGGGTTGGCCTGGTGCCAGGTGTCGAGCTCCTTTTGCAGCCGCTCGCGCTCGGCCAGCAGGGCAGCGTTCTTGGGGGCGAGGTCGGCCACCAGCGCGTCAAAGCCCTTCCAGAAGGCCTCGGGCGCCACGCCGGTGCCCGGCAGGACCTCCTGGTTGATGAAGTCGTGCAGTTCGGTGGCCACCTGCAGGCCGTGGACCTGGGTGCGTGCGGCAGTCGTCATGGATCACATCCCTTGCGTTCGATGGTGGAAAAGCGGCTTCCCGGCCCGCAACGGGCCTTGCGGAGACTTTATTCCAATTGTTTAAGTAAATAAATGGGCGTAATATTCATTAACTGGTGACTTTTTTGCAAAAATCAACCGTGCCGGCCCGGGCACCGGCCCCCGCTTTCCATGGACAAGCTCAAGGCTTTCGAGTCTTTCGTCTCCATCGCCACGCGCGGCAGCCTGACGGCGGCGGCGCGTGCCGAGGGCGTGGCCCCGGCCATCATGGGCCGGCGCCTGGACGCGCTGGAAGAACACCTGGGCGTCAAGCTCCTGGTGCGCACCACGCGGCGCATCACGCTGACCCACGAGGGCAGCGCCTTCCTGGAGGATTGCCAGCGCATCCTGGCCGACGTGGCGAACGCCGAGGCCAGCGTCTCGGCCGGGGGCATCCGGGCCACGGGCCACCTGCGCATCACGGCGCCCGCGGGCTTCGGCCGGCGCCATGTGGCGCCGCTGGTGCCGCGCTTTCGCGACCTGCACCCGGAGGTGACGCTCTCGCTGAACCTGTCGGACCGGGTGGTGGACCTGGCGGGCGAGGGCTACGACTGCGCCGTGCGCGTGGGCGACCTGCCGGACTCGTCCCTGGTCAGCGTGCGCCTGGCGGACAACCGGCGCCTGTGCGTCGCCACGCCCGAGTACCTGCGCCGGCGCGGCACGCCGCAGCACCCTTCCGAACTGGCCCAGCACGACTGCCTGACCCTGTCGAGCGACGCCTCGCAGACGCGCGGCTGGGCCTTTCGCCTGCCGCGCGCGGGCGGCGGCAGCGAGGTGGTGCACTTCAAGCCGGGCGGGCCGCTCGACTGCTCGGACGGTCAGGTGCTGCACGACTGGTGCCTCGCTGGCTGGGGCATCGCCTGGCGCAGCACCTGGGAGGTGGAGTCGGAGATCGCCGCCGGGCGGCTGGTGGAGGTGCTGGGCGATTTCGCTGCGCCCCCCAACGGCATCCACATCGTGTTTCCGCAGCGCAAGCACCTGCCGCTGCGCC
>NZ_ALEE01000626.1 GCF_000282995.1 Melaminivora alkalimesophila | reverse complement strand
CCCCTGCCGCTGCGCCTGCGGCTGTGGATGGAATACTTGAGGCACCATTACGCCCAGCCCGATTTCTGGAGCCGCACGCCCGGGCCCTGAGGCGCGTGCGGCCCTTCCTGCGAGGACCTGTTTCGTGACCTTCGAAGCCCTACTGGCCTATGCCCACATCATGGCCTTCCTGATGCTGGCCACTTTCCTGACCAGCGAGACGGCGCTGTGCCGCCCCGACTGGATCAACCCGGCCGTGGTGCGGCGGCTGGGGTGGGTGAACCTGCTGAGTCTGGTGTCGGGGGGGCTGGTGCTGGCCAGCGGGCTGGCGCGCATCGCCTGGGGAGTCAAGGGGAGCGCGTGGTACTGGGCGCAGCCCCTGCTGCACGCGAAGATCACGCTCTGGGCGGTGATGCTGGTGCTGTCCTTCCTGGCCGGCCGGCGCTACCGCGCCTGGCGCCGCGCGCTGGACGCCGGCGGTGCCCTGCCCGATGCGCAGGCGCTCAAGGGCACGCGGCGGCTGGTGATGTGGACGGCCCACCTCATGGTGCTGGTGCCCTTGCTGGCGGTGTTCCTGGCGCGCGGCGTGGGCACGCGCTGAGCCCCGCCGCGCCGCGGCCGCCCGCCGGCACTCAGCCCGCCGGCTTGTTCGACAGGCACTCCTTCATGAAGGCCTTGCGCTCGTCGCCCTTGAGGCCCTGCTTGCCGGCGTCGGCGTTGCAGGTCTTCATCTTCGCCTGCTGCTTCTCCTGCTTGGAGGCGCTCAGGCAGTTCTTCATGAAGGCCTTGCGCTCGTCCCCCTTGAGCCCGCCTTCCTTGGCGCGGGCGTTGCAGGTCTTCATCTTCGCCTGCTGCGCGGTGGGCGCGGGGGCCGGCGCGGCCTCGTAGGCGGGCGGCGCAGCAAGCGCGGGCAGGCCCAGGGCGGCCAGGGCGAGGGCGGCGAGAAGGTTCTTCGGCGGCATGGAAGCTCCAGCGTGAAAGGGTGGACGGGCCCCGCCGTGGTGCGCCGGCGCCACGCGGGTGCACCAGCTTAGCGCCCGCCCGGCTGTGCCGCCCCCGGGGCGACCCGTAGAATCCGCGCCCATGCTCAGCGTGAAAAACGAATTGCTCGCCGCCCTGGCCGGCGAGCTGGAGAAGCTCCAGCCCGGGGCGGGCGCCCGTGCGGCCTTCGAGAACCCCAAGCTGCCCGAGCACGGCGACCTGGCCTGCACCGCCGCCATGCAGCTGGCCCGGCCCTTGCGCCAGAACCCGCGCCAGCTCGGCGAACAGCTCAAGGCGGCGCTGGAGGCGACACCCGCCTTCGCCCGCTGGGTGCAGGCGATCGAGATCGCCGGCCCGGGCTTTCTGAACCTGCGCCTGCAGCCGGCGGCGCGCCAGCAGGTGGTGCGCGAGGTGCTGGAGGCGGGCGAGCGTTTCGGCTTCCAGCCGGCGCGCGGCGAGAAGGTGATCGTCGAGTTCGTCTCGGCCAATCCCACCGGTCCGCTGCACGTGGGCCACGGCCGCCAGGCGGCGCTGGGCGACGCCATCAGCCACCTGTACGCCACCCAGGGCTGGCAGGTGCATCGCGAGTTCTACTACAACGACGCGGGCGTGCAGATCGACACGCTCACGAAAAGCGTGCAGCTGCGCGCCCAAGGCATCAAGCCCGGCGACCCCGGCTGGCCCGAGGCGGCCTACAACGGCGACTACATCCAGGACATCGCCGACGCCTACCTGGCGCGCGCCACGGTGCGCGCCGACGACCGCGAATTCACCGCCAGCGGCGATGTGCAGGACGCGGGCGGCGTGCGCCAGTTCGCCGTGGCCTACCTGCGCCACGAGCAGGACAAGGACCTGCAGGCCTTCGGGCTGAAGTTCGACCAGTACTACCTGGAGTCCAGCCTGTACGAAGAAGGCCACGTGGAGGACACCGTGCGCCGCCTGGTGGACAGCGGCCACACCTACGAGCAGGACGGCGCGCTGTGGCTGCGGACCACGGACTTTGGCGACGACAAGGACCGCGTGATGCGCAAGTCCGACGGCACGTACACCTATTTCCTGCCGGATGTCGCCTACCACATCCAGAAGTTCCGGCGCGGCTATGGCCGGGCGGTGAACATCCAGGGCACGGACCACCACGGCACCATCGCGCGCGTGCGCGCCGGCCTGCAGGCGGCGGGCGTGGGCATCCCGGCCGGCTACCCCGACTACGTGCTGCACACCATGGTGCGCGTGGTTCGGGGCGGCGAGGAGGTGAAGATCAGCAAGCGCGCCGGCAGCTACGTCACGCTGCGCGACCTGATCGAGTGGACCAGCCGCGACGCCGTGCGTTTCTTCCTGCTGTCGCGCAAGCCCGACACCGAGTACACCTTCGACGTCGACCTGGCGGTGCAGCAGAACAACGACAACCCGGTCTACTACGTGCAGTACGCGCATGCGCGCATCTGCTCGGTGCTGCGCAGCTGGCGCGAGGACGCGGACACGGCGGCGCTGCGGACGGCCGACCTGGCGCCGCTGGAGGGCCCGCAGGCCGATGCCCTGCTGCGGCTGCTGGCGCGCTATCCGGAAGTGCTCTCGGGCGCCGCGGCCAGCAACGCGCCGCACGACGTCACTTTCTACCTGCGCGAGCTGGCGGCAAGCTACCACAGCTACTACGATGCCGAGCGCATCCTGGTCGACGACGAAGGCGTCAAGCTGGCGCGCCTGGCGCTGGTCGCCGCCACGGCGCAGGTGCTGCGCAACGGCCTGGCCGTGCTCGGCGTGTCGGCCCCTTCACGGATGTAGGCAGGAGCCATGGCCATGAGAGAGCAGCAACGCGGCGGCACCGTCCTGGGACTGATCCTGGGCGTCATCCTGGGACTGGGGGCGGCGCTGGCCGTGGCCATCTACGTGACCAAGGTGCCGGTGCCCTTCCTGAGCAAGAACAGCCCGCGCGCCTCCGACGAGGACGAGGCGCAGCGCAACCGCAACTGGGATCCGAACGCCCCGCTGTACGGTAAGAACCCGGCGCGCGCGCCGGCCGCGCCC
>NZ_ALEE01000625.1 GCF_000282995.1 Melaminivora alkalimesophila | reverse complement strand
CCCCTGCCACCTCGGCCGACCCCCTGGGCGACCTGGCGCGCGCGCGCGCCAATGCCGCGCCGGCGCCGGCCGCGCCTGCACCGCCGCCCGCGCCGCCGCGCGACGTGGCGGACCCGTTCGACTACTTCGTGCAGGCCGGCGCCTTCCGCACCCAGCAGGACGCCGACGCGCAGCGCGCCAAGCTGGCCATGCTCGGCTGGGAGGCGCGCGTGAGCGAACGCGAGCAGGGCGGGCGCACGGTGTTCCGCGTGCGCATCGGGCCGTTCGCCAAGCGCGACGATGCCGAATCGCTCAAGCACAAGCTCGATGGCGCCGGCGTCGATGCGGCGCTGGTGCGCGTGCCCCACTGAGCAGGCACGCCTGCACCGCCGGGCGCGCGAGAACTTTCCCTGCCGCGCAGGCTCTACCCATCCCCTTGATGACCTTCGGAGCGACCTGCCCATGAACCGCCGTGAGTTTTCCCAGTCCACCGTCTCGGTGCTCGCCATCTCCGCCCTGGGCCTGCCACTGGCCATGCCCGCGCTGGCGCAGGCACCGGCGCCGCTCAAGGAGGGCAAGGACTACGTGCGGCTGGCGAAGCCGGCGCCCGTGGAGGCTCCGGCAGGCCAGGTCGAGGTGATCGAGTTCTTCTGGTACAGCTGCCCGCACTGCAATACCTTCGAGCCGACCCTCGACGCCTGGATGAAGGCCGCGCCCAAGGACCTGCACATCCGCCGCGTGCCGGTGGCCTTCAACGCCAGCTTCGTGCCGCAACAAAAGCTCTACTACGCCCTCGAGGGCATGGGCAAGCTGCCCGAGCTGCATGCCAAGGTCTTCCGTGCCGTGCACGTCGAGCGCCTGCCGCTGAACAAGGACCAGGCGATCTTCGACTGGATCGCCAAGCAGGGCGTGGACGCCGCCAAGTTCAAGGAGGTCTACACCTCCTTCACGGTGGCCAACCAGGTGCGCAAGGCAACCCAGCTGCAGGAGGCCTACCAGGTCGAGGGCGTGCCCTCCATGGGCGTGGCCGGGCGCTACTACACGGACGGCACCATGGCCGGCACGATGGACAACGTGCTGCGCGTGGTGGAGCAGCTGACGGCACAGGCGCGCAAGGGCGCTTGACCCACATCAAGGTCCGGGCCGGCCGTGGCCGCCCCGCCGGCAAAGCGGGGTAGAGTACGTCATGGCCCATATCGTCTGGACGCCGGACCTCAACACCGGCATTGCCGAGATCGACCGGCAGCACCGTCGCATCGTCGACTACATCAACATGCTGCACGAGCAGCGCCGCCTCGCGGACCGCGCTGCCCTGGCCGCGGTCATCGCGGACGTGGTGGACTACACCGAATCGCACTTCGCCTTCGAGGAAGAACTGCTGGAGCAGGCGGGCTACGAATTCCTCGGTCTGCACCGCAAGGTGCACAGCCTGTTCATCCGCCGCATCGGCACCGTCAAGGCGCGCTTCGAAGCCGGCGAGGACGTGGCCGACGAACTGCACGAGATCCTGTCGAACTGGCTGATCCGCCACATCCGCACCGAGGACCACGGCTACAAGGAGCAGGTCAAGGCCTACCTCGCCCAGCGCGGCGAGGCGGCGGAGACGGCCAGCGCGGAGAATGCCGATTTCGAGGCGCTGCTGCCCGGCCTGGGACAGCGCATGCAGAAGAAGGGCTGGCTGGCGCGGCTGTTCGCGCGCTGAGGGCTGCCCCGGGGGGCGAGCCCGGCACGCGGCCGGGCCTCGTTACAATCCATGCAAGAAACGTGCCCCATGAAGCTCCGATCGTTCTTTCCCCTCCTGTGCGGCCTGTGGCTCGGGCTTGCCATGCCGGCGGCGCAGGCCGAGCGCGCCGACCGCGACAAGCCCATGAACATCGAGGCGGACGCGCTGCGCCATGACGAGGTGCAGCAGACCAGCGTGTTCACCGGGCGCGTGGTCGTGACCAAGGGCTCGATCGTGCTGCGCGGCGAGCGCATGGAAGTGCGCCAGGATCCGGAGGGCTACCAGTCCGGGGTGGTGACGGCCGAGTCCGGCAAGCGGGCCTTCTTCCGCCAGAAGCGCGACACGCCCGCGGGTGCGCCCGAGGAGTTCGTCGAGGGCGAGGCCGAGCGCATCGAGTACGACGGGCGCGGCGAGAAGGTGCGCCTGATCCGCCGCGCCGAGCTGCGCCGCTACCGCGCCGCCGCGCTGAGCGACGAGATCACCGGCGCGCGCATCGTCTACGACAGCGGCGCCGACGTCTTCACCGTCGATGGCGCGCCCCAGGGCAGCAAGGGCGGGGGCCAGGGCCGTGTGCGCGCCGTGCTCTCGCCCAAGGAAGCGCCGGCGGGCGGTGCGGCCCCGGCCGCCCCGGCGCCCGCTCCCGCCCTGCGTCCCAGCACCGAGCTGGGGACTGGCGGCGTGCAGCGATGATGGGGCCCGCGCGCGCCGTGGATGCGCCGCCGCAGGACGGCAGCCGCCTGCAGGCGCGGCACCTGCGCAAGTCCTACAGCGGCCGGCAGGTGGTGCGCGACGTCTCGCTGTCGGTGCGCAAGGGCGAGGTGGTGGGCCTGCTCGGACCGAATGGCGCGGGCAAGACGACCTCCTTCTACATGATCGTCGGGCTGGTGCGCTGCGATGGCGGCGAGATCGCCATCGACGGGCAGGACGTCACGCGCATGCCGATCCACCGGCGCTCGCGCCTGGGCCTGTCCTACCTGCCGCAGGAAGCCTCGATCTTTCGCAAGCTCAGCGTCGAGGACAACGTGCGCGCGGTGCTGGAGCTGCAAAAGGACGAGACCGGCCGGGCGCTGCCGCGCGGGGAGATCGAGCGGCGCCTGACGCTGCTGCTGCAGGAGCTGCGCGTCGACCACCTGCGCCGCTCGCCGGCGCCGGCGCTGTCGGGCGGCGAGCGCCGGCGGGTGGAGATCGCGCGCGCCCTGGCGACGCAGCCGCGCTTCATCCTGCTCGACGAGCCCTTTGCCGGCATCGACCCGATCGCCGTGATCGAGATCCAGCGCATCATCGGCTTCCTCAAGGAACGCGGCATCGGCGTGCTGATCACCGACCACAACGTGCGCGAGACCCTGGGCATCTGCGACCACGCCTTCATCATCAGCGAGGGGCAGGTGCTGGCCGAGGGCACGCCTTCGGAGATCGTCGACAACGCGGAGGTGCGCCGGGTGTACCTGGGCGAGCACTTCCGCATGTGAGCGGATTCGCCATGCGCCTGCCTGCCTGCCGCCGCGCCGGCTCCGCCTGCCCATGAACCGCCCGACGCTGGCCCTGCGCGTCTCGCAGCAGCTGACGCTCACGCCGCAGCTGCAGCAATCGATCCGGCTGCTGCAGCTGTCGACGCTGGAATTGGCGCAGGAGATCGACCAGATGCTCGCCGACAACCCCTTCCTGGAGCAGGAGGAAGACGCGGGCGAGGCGGCCGCCGGCACCCTGGAGCGCGCCACGGCACCGGACGAGGCGGCGGCAGACGCCGCCGAGGAGGGGTCCGCCGCCGAGGCCGCCGAGTTCGCGGAGATCGCCGGCACGGCCGAGCAGCTGGCCTGGGAAGGCGAGGGCGAGGGCAGCGGCGAGGCGGAAGGCGAGTGGAGCCCCGCGGCGCCGGCCGGTGCGGGTTCGGGCGACGAGGGGTTCGATCCCATTGCGCTGGCCAGCGCGCACCGCAGCCTGGCGGACCACCTCGCCGAGCAGGCGCTGGCGCTGCGCCTGTCGTCGGAGGACCGGCTGGTGCTGGACTTCCTGATCGGCTCGCTCGACGAGGACGGCTACCTGGAGGATTCGCTGGAGGAACTGGCGCAGGCCCTGCTCGGCCCGCATCCGCAGGATGCGGAGCGCGCCGGCGAGCTGCGCCACCGGCTCCAGCTGGGGCTGGCGCTGCTGCAGAGCCTGGAGCCGGCCGGCGTGGGCGCGCGCGACCTCGCCGAGTGCCTGGGGCTGCAGCTGCGCGCCCTGGCGCAGGCAGGCGGCCACGACCCGGCGCTGCTGCAGCTGGCGCAGGCGATCTGCGAACAGCCGCT
>NZ_ALEE01000624.1 GCF_000282995.1 Melaminivora alkalimesophila | reverse complement strand
CCCCCAGCCGCTGGAGCTGCTGGCGCGGCGCGACGTGCGGCGTCTGTCGCTGCTGTGCCATGCGGCGGAAGACGACACGCGCGCCGCGATGGCGCTCATCGCGCGGCTGGAGCCGCACCCGGGCCGGCGCTTTGCCGACGTGCGCGGCCAGGTGGTGCTGCCGGACGTGATCGTGCGGCGCACCGGGCGCGCCACGCAGCCCTCCTTCGAGGTGCAGCTGAACCCGGAGGTGCTGCCGCGCCTGCGCGTGCACGAGCTGTACGCCAGTGCCCTGCGCGGCCAGCGCGGCGCGGCCGGGCATCCGCAGCTGCAGCAGCACCTGCAGGAGGCGCGCTGGTTCATTCGCAACGTGCAGCAGCGTTTCGACACCATCCTGCGCGTGGCAGAGGCGATCGTGCAGCGCCAGCGCAGCTTCTTCGTGCACGGCGAGCTGGCGATGCGGCCGCTGGTGCTGCGCGACATCGCGGAGGAGCTGGGCCTGCACGAGTCGACCATCTCGCGCGTGACCAATGGAAAATACATGGCCACGCCCCAGGGCACCTTCGAGCTGAAGTACTTCTTCGGCTCGGGCCTGGGAACGGAGACCGGCGGCAATGCATCCAGCACGGCGGTGCGCGCGCTGATCCGCCAGCTGGTGGCGGCCGAGGATCCGGCGCGCCCGCTGTCGGACAGCAAGATCGCCGACCTGCTCAAGGAGCAGGGCATCGAGTGCGCCCGCCGCACGGTCGCCAAGTACCGAGAGGCGCTGAAGATCCCGCCCGCCAACCTGCGCAAGGCGCTGTGACGCCCGTCCACCCGTCCGCGCCGCGCCATCCCCGCCTTTCGCCATGAACGAGCTGACCCTTTTCCTGCCCTGCGCCGCCGGCGTGGAGGACTTCCTCGCCGACGAGGTGCACGCGCTCACGGGCCTGACGGGCCACGACCTGCTGACCGGGCGCGGCGGCGTGCTGCTGCGCAGCTCCTGGCGCGATGCGCTGGCGCTCAACCTGCACAGCCGCCTGGCGCAGCGCGTGCTGGTGCGCCTGGGCGCCCAGCCCTACCGCAGCGAGGACGACCTGTATGCGCTGGCGTCGGGCATCGCCTGGGAGATCTGGTTCACGCCGCGCCAGAGCTTCAAGATCGAGGTCACGGCGCAGCACAGCCCCTTGAAGAGCCTGAACTTCGCCGCGCTGCGCGTCAAGGACGCGGTCGCCGACCGTTTCCGCGCCAAGGCCGGCGTGCGCCCGGACGTGCAGACGCGCTGGCCCGACGTGCGCATCCACCTGCACCTGGCGGGGGATGAGGCGCAGCTCTACATCGACACCTCGGGCGAGCCGCTGTTCAAGCGCGGCTGGCGCGACGTGGCGGGCGGTGGTGCCAAGGGCGACGCGCCGCTCAAGGAGACGCTGGCCGCCGCGATGATCGCCG
>NZ_ALEE01000623.1 GCF_000282995.1 Melaminivora alkalimesophila | reverse complement strand
GAGCCGCTGCCGCTGTACGACCCCTGCTGCGGCAGCGGCACGGTGGCCATCGAGGCGGCGCAGATCGCCTGCCGCATGGCGCCGGGCCTGCGGCGGCGCTTCGGTTTCGAGAAGCTCCTGCCCTTCCAGGCGCACGTGTGGGCGGCGCTCAGGGACGAGGCGGCCAGCGCGGTCGTCCCGCCGGCGGCGCCGGTCTTCGGCAGCGACATCTCGCACCGCATGGTGGACTTCGCCCAGCGCAACGCCGAGCGCGCGGGCGTGGCGCAGGCCGTGCAGCTGCGCGGCGGCGACGCGCTGCAGCGCATGCCGCCCACGGCGCAACCGGGCATCCTGCTGCTGAACCCGCCCTATGGCGAGCGCATCGCCGCCGCCGGCAGCGCCGGGCGCAACGCCGAGCAGCGCGCGCGCGAGCGCCGGGGGG
>NZ_ALEE01000622.1 GCF_000282995.1 Melaminivora alkalimesophila | reverse complement strand
GGGCGGCCGCCGGCGGCCGGGAGAGCGCGCTGGTGGAGGACGGCGGCGACTTCTTCGCCCAGCTCGCCGCGCATTGGAAGCGCCACTACGCCGGCTGGCAGGCCTGGATGCTCACGCCCGACCTGAAGCTCCCCGGGCGGATGCGCCTCAAGGAGTCGCGCCGCGTGCCGCTGTGGAACGGGCCAATCGAGTGCCGGCTGTTTCGCTTCGACCTGGTGGCGGGCAGCGCGCGCGGCCGCCCCGGTGCTGCAGGCCCCGATGCGCTGGCCTGAGCTGCGCTTGAGCGCCCGGCCGGCGCAGGGCGAAGGCGCCCGCCCCGTGGTGCTGGACAACAACATCGTGCTGGATCTGTTGCTGTTCGCCGATCCGGCTGCTGCTGCGCTGCGCGGGCTGCTGGCTGCGGGCCGGCTGCGCTGGATCGCCACCCAGGCCATGCGCGACGAGCTGGCGTGTGTGCTGCAGTACGCGCACCTGCAGCCGCGCCTGCAGCGGGCCGGCCGGC
>NZ_ALEE01000621.1 GCF_000282995.1 Melaminivora alkalimesophila | reverse complement strand
GCGGGCCGGCCGGCAGGCGCAGCAACTGCTGGCGGACTTCGACGCCGGCGCCTGCCTGCGGCCCGAGGCGGTGCGCGCGCCCTGCGTGTGCAAGGACGCGGATGACCAGAAGTTCATCGACTTGGCCGTGGCCGAGCGCGCCCTGCTGCTGTCCAAGGACAAGGCGGTGCTCGCGCTGCGCAAGCGGCTGCTGGCGCTGCAGGTGCAGGCGGCGGCCACCATCGTCCTGGAGGGCGCGGCGGCAGGCCCCTGAAAAACCCGTCGCCATGGCCCGGCGTCGCAATGGCGCTACAGTGCCGGGTTGCATTTTTTCCTGTGGCAGCGCCCGCTTCCCTTCTTCCGGTCCAGCAGTTTGTCCTCTCCCTTGCCCATGTCCAACCTCATCGTGCACGGCGGCACGCCGCTTCGCGGGCGCATCACCCCCTCGGCCAACAAGAACGCGGTGCTGCCCATCCTGTGCGCCACGCTGCTCACGCGCGCGCCGCTGCGCCTGCTCAAAGTGCCCGACATCACGGACGTGCGCAAGATCCTGGACATCTTCCGCGCCCTGGGCAGCCAGGTGCACCTGGACCAGGAAAGCGGCGTGCTCACGCTGCACCACGAGCGCACGCGCTTCGACGCGGCCGAGCACCGCCTGCCCGAGGAAATGCGCTCGTCCATCATGCTGGTGCCGCCGCTGCTGGCGCGTTTTTCCGTGGCGCGGCTGGAGGACAACATCAAGGGCTGCACCCTGGGGGTGCGCGAGATCGACCCGCACGTGGAGGTGTTTCGCCACTTCGGCGCCGAGGTCGAGCGCACCGAGGGCTCGCTGCTGGTGCGCCGCAGCGCCGAGCTGCGCCCGGTGCAGCACTGGCTGGACTACGCCTCGGTCACGACCACCGAGAACTTCGTGCTGTGCGCGGCCGGCGCGCCGGGGGTGTCGACCCTGACGAACGCCGCCTCCGAACCCCACGTGCAGGAGTTCTGCCAGTTCATGCAGATGCTGGGCGTGCGGATCGAGGGGGTGGGCACTTCGCGGCTGGTGGTGCATGGCGGCGCGGAGCTGGGCGGCGGCGAGTTCCGCTTCGACGAGGATTTCCACGAGATCACCACCTTCCTGGCGCTGGGGGCGATCACCGGCGGCGACGTGCGCGTGAAGAACAGCGCGCCGGAGAACTTCCCGCTGATCGACCGCACCTTCGCCAAGTTCGGCGTGCGCGTCGAGCACCAGGAGGGCTGGTCGTGCGCGCGCGTCGACGGGCCGCTCAAGGTGCAGACGCCGTTCACCGCCAACGTGCTGACCAAGGTCGAGGCGGCGCCCTGGCCCTACTTTCCCGTGGACCTGCTGCCGATCTTCATCGCCCTGGGCGTGCGCGCGCAGGGCAACGCCATGTTCTGGAACAAGGTGTACGACGGGGCGCTGGGCTGGACGGGCGAGCTGTCGAAGTTCGGCGCCCACGTCTTCTCCTCCGACCCGCACCGCATCGTGACCTTCGGCGGCGGCGAACTGGTGCCGGCGGTGGTCGAGAGCCCCTACATCATCCGCGTGGCGATCGCGCTGTTCATGGTCGCGGCGAGCATCCCGGGGCGCTCGGAGATCAGGAACGCCCTGCCGATCCGGCGCGCGCATCCGCACTTCGTGGAAAACCTGCGCAGCCTGGGGGCGCAGGTGGAGTGGGCGAGCGCGGACTGAGCCGGGACCGGCTTCCGCGCCCCTTTTTTCAGGGCGCGGAGCCTGAGAGCAGCTCCCAGGCGGCGCGCAGGCGCTGCGCGTCGCGGCCCCAGCGCCGGTCGGCCGGCAGGTGGCGCAGCCAGCGCGTGCGCCGCAGCATGCGCTCGAACTGCGCGGTGAACTCGCCTGCATAGCGGGGCTGCGCCAGCCAGGCGCCCCAGGCGCGCCTCGCCTCGGGCAGGGCTTCGGCCTCCCGCAGGTACAGCGCCGTGGAATGCACGTAGCACAGCGCATCGCGCAGCTGGCATACCTCCAGCGGCAGCACGGCGGCCGGATCGTCCTCGAAGTCGATGCAGGCGACGCCCCCGTCCGGGCGGCGCACCAGGTTGCGCGCAAAGGCCTGGCTCAGGCACTGGCCGCGGGCGTGTACCTGCGAGAGCGTGTCCAGCCCCTGCTGCCACAACGTCAGCACGGTCGCGCCGCCGGCGGGGACGGCGGCCTGCATCTCGTCGGCCAGCGAGGGCGTCGCCTCGCCCTGCGCGCCGCCCAGGTCGGCCATCAGGAAGCCGTCCGGCGCGGCCGCCAGCACTTCGGGCACCGGCACGCCATGCGCTGCCAGCGTGCGCAGGCGCCGCACCTCGGTGGCGATGGCGGCGCGCCCGCCCCGGTTGGGCACGGGCGTGAGTACTGCCAGGCCGAGCAGGCGTGCGGCGGCGCCCAGCACGCGGTAGCCCGCCATGCCGTGGCGCGGGCCGGCGCGCTTGAGCCAGACCGGCCGCCCATCGGGCAGCACGTGGCGCGCGATGGCCTGCGGCTGCAGCGGCAAGCGCTGCGCGAGGAAGGCGGCCGTTGGATCGTCGGGCGGAGCGGGGCGGGGCATCGGGCGGAGTATGGGGCAGGCGCTACACTGGACTGCCGATTCTCCATCGGCCCGCCCACTCCTCTTTCTTCGCCCCTCTGCCGCCATGACCTCAGCCGCCAGCCCCTCCTTCGGTCCCGATGAACTGGACGAGCTCGACGACCTGCTCGACGACCTGCGCACGCGCGACCCGGACGCGCCGCACTGGGAATTCTGCGACGGGGTGCTGACGGCGCTGGTGTGCACGCGCCGGCCGGTATCGGAGGCCGAGTGGCTGGGCGTGCTGATCGCCGACAGCGAAGAACCCCTGCCCGAGGAGGAGCCGCTGCCGCTGGTGCCGCCCTTCAGGGACCTGGCGCAGCAGCGGCGCTTCCTGGAACTGTGGCACCAGCGCAGCGAGCAGGTGCGCGCCCAGCTGGCCGAGGAGCCGCAGTCGCTCGACGAAGACGACGCCTTCCAGCCCGAAGTCATCGACATGCGCGGCGCCATCGCCAGCCTGCCGGAGGAAGAGCGCGCCGAGATGGACGGCGAGGAGGTGCCGGCCTTCGGGCAGATCTGGGCGGCGGGCTTCCTGTTCGCGGTCGACGTCTGGTCAGAGGACTGGGAACTGCCACGCGACAAGGAGACGGCCGGCTGGATCGACGATTCGCTGGACGCCATCGCGGCCCTGGCCGAGGACGACAAGGGCGCGCCCGCCGTCTGCATGTACGCCGAGGATGGACCTCCCAGCACCAGCGAGGAGCGTGTGCAGGCCTTCGGCGAGGCCATCTGGGCGGTGTACGACCTCTACCGCATCTGGCAGAGCCTGGGCCCGCGCGTCGGGACCGTGGTGCGCGGCGCGCAGCCCGGACGCAACGATCCCTGCCCCTGCGGCAGCGGCAAGAAATACAAGAAGTGCTGCGGCGCCTGAGGGCCGGCGCGCGAGGGTGACTGGTCCGCCCGGGCCTCGATCAGCGGAGCAGTTGCGCCAGCCGCGCGAGCGCATGGGCGAGCGTGGCCCCGCGCACCGCGGCGCGCCCGCCCGGGAAGCGGTGCAGCTCACTGTGCGTGTGCCCGGCGAGGCTCCAGGCGAGCCAGACCGTGCCCACCGGCTTTCCGGGGCGGCCGC
>NZ_ALEE01000620.1 GCF_000282995.1 Melaminivora alkalimesophila | reverse complement strand
CCGGGGCGGCCGCCGCCGGGCCCCGCGATGCCGGTCACGGCCACGCTCGCCTGCGCGCGCGAATGGGCCAGTGCGCCTTCGGCCATGGCGCGGGCCACCGGCTCGCTGACGGCGCCGTGCCGCGCGATGAGAGCGGCAGGAACGCCCAGCAGTTCGGACTTGGCCTCGTTGGAATAGCTGACGAAGCCGCGCTCGAACCATTGGCTGGAGCCCGGCAGCTCCGTGCAGGCGGCGGCGATC
>NZ_ALEE01000619.1 GCF_000282995.1 Melaminivora alkalimesophila | reverse complement strand
GGCGGCGGCGATCAGCCCGCCGGTGCAGCTCTCGGCCGTGGCCAGCATCCAGCCGCGCGCCAGCAGCGCCCGGGAGACAGTGACCAGATCGTCGTGGAACCCATCCGCTGCAACGCCTGGCATGGCGTTCATCCCAGGAAGTGCCGCCACAGCGCGATCACCAGCAGCGTGCAGCCGGCCGCCACCAGGTCGTCGAGCATGATCCCCAGCCCCCCGCGCCAGCCAAAGCCCTTGAACAGCCGGTCGGCCCAGCGCACCGGCCCGGGCTTGGCGGCGTCGAAGTAGCGAAACAGCCCGAAGGCCACCAGCTGGCCGAGGAAGCCCATGGGCATGGCCAGCCACAGGACCAGCCAGATGGCGACGATCTCGTCCCACACGACGGCGCCGGGGTCGGCCACGCCCAGGTGGCGCGCGGTGAGCGTGCAGGCCCACCAGCCCAGCGGCAGGGACAGGGCGATGAGAAAGCCCATTTCCCGGGGCCCCAGCCACAGCTGCAGCACCAGGAACGCCAGCCAGCCCCAGAGCGTGCCCACGGTGCCGGGCGCCACGCGCGACAGGCCACTGCCCAGTCCCAGGGCGATGAAGTGGGCGGGGTGGGCCAGCAGGAAGCGCTGCATGGACCGGGGAGGCTGGGAGGTCATCGGCGGGAGGCGGGGGCGGTGTTCATGCGAAATGGTCGAAGCCGGGGAACCGGCCTTCCACGGCCGCACCCTGAGCATCCACCAGGCGCAGGCCGGGCTGCGCCTCGATGCGGCCGATGCGCGTGACCGGGACACCACACGCCCGGGCGGCGGACTGGACGGCGGATCGCGCCTGGGCCTCGGCGGTGAACAGCAATTCGTAGTCGTCTCCCCCGGACAGCACGCAGCGCAGCAGCAGCTCCTGACCCAGGGCCTCCGCCAGCCCGGCCAGCGGCTCGCAACCCCCGATCAGCGCGGCGGCGGCGTCGGCCTCGACGCGCGCTCCCACGCCCGAGGCCCGCAGGATGTGGCCCAGGTCGCCCAGCAGGCCGTCGCTCACGTCGATGGCGCTGCTCGCGCAGCCCGCCAGCGCCTGGCCCAGCGCCA
>NZ_ALEE01000618.1 GCF_000282995.1 Melaminivora alkalimesophila | reverse complement strand
GCCCAGCGCCCCCCGCGGCTCGGGTTGCTCCAGCCGGCGGCGCAGCACCGCCAGCGCGCTCGCGTCCAGGTGCAGCTGGCCGCGCAGCGCATCCAGCGCCAGGCGCGCCAGCCCCGGCGTGCCGCTCACCCAGATGTCGTCGCCCGGGCGCGCGCCGCTGCGCAGCAGCGCCCCGCCGGCCGGCACCTCACCGAACACCGTGACGCAGATGGTCAGCGGACCGGCGGTGGTGTCGCCGCCGACCAACGGGCAGTGGTGCGCATCGGCCAGCGCCAGCAGCCCGCGCGCAAAACCCTCCAGCCAGACCTCGTCCATGCGCGGCAGCGCCAGCGCCAGCATGAAGCCCAGGGGCCGTGCCCCGCAGGCCGCCAGGTCGGACAGGTTCACGGCCAGCGCCTTGTGGCCCAGGTGCGCGGGATAGACGTCGGCGAAGAAGTGCCGGCCCTCGACCAGCATGTCGCTGGAGACGGCCAGCTGCATGCCCGGGCGCGGGGCCAGCAGCGCGCAATCGTCGCCCACGCCCAGGGCCACGCCGCCGCCCGGCGGCAGCGGGCGCGTGAAGTAGCGGGCAATCAGCTCGAATTCCCCCATCGCGGCTCTCCCGGGCGTGCCGTCCATCAGTGCGCCTGGCCGCGAAAGCGCAGCGCCGCCTGGCGGCTGACCTCGGCCAATAGCTGCTCCGCCTGCATGCGGCTGCGCAGCCAGCGCGCGTCGTTCTGGCCGGCGATGGCCTCGCCGCGCAGCATGTGCAGCGCGCCCGAGGCGCCGTGGCTGCCGGCATGGCGCGCGATGTGGTCGATGGTGCGCACGATGTGCTCGCGCAGCGGCATGTGCTCGCCCGTGGCCGGATCGACGTAGACCGCGTCCATGCCGAAGCGGCAGGCCTGGAAGCGGTTGTAGGTATAGACCAGATAGTCGTCCTCGGCGGGCGTGAAGGGCTGTTCGGCCAGGAACCACGCGGCCAGCGATTGCACGAAACCGGCAAGGGCTGCGGCGCGCTCGATGGTCAGTGGCGTGTCGAAGACGCGGATCTCGATGGTGCCGAACTCCGGCTTGGGGCGGATGTCCCAGTAGAAGTCCTTCATGCTCTTGACCACGCCGGTGCGCGTCATCTTGTCGAAGTATTGCTCGAACTCCGCCCAGGTCAGCACGCAGGGCGCGCGCCCCGACAGCGGGAAGGCAAACACGGAATTGAGCCGCGCCGAGTCGAAGGCCGTGTCCTGACCCTGCACATAGGGGCTGGAAGCCGACAGCGCGATGAAGTGCGGGATGTAGCGGCTCATGCGGTGCAGCATCACCAGCGCCGCGTCGGCGTCGGGGCAGCCGATGTGCACGTGCTGGCCGAAGATGGTGAACTGCTTGGACAGGTAACCGTAGAGCTGCGACAGCTCTTGGAAGCGCGGCTTGTCGTAGATGCGCCGCTCGTGCCACTGCTGGAACGGGTGCGTACCGCCGCCGACCACGGCGATGTTGAGCTTGTCGGCGCTTTTGACCAGCGCATCGCGGATCTGCGACAGCTGCCCCAGCACCTCGCTGCTGGAGTGGCAGATGCCGGTGGAGACCTCGATCATGCTGCTGGTCATCTCCGGCACCACGCTGCCGGGCAGCGGGGTCTTGAGCATCAGGCGCAGCATGTCGTCGGCGTAGGGCGCGAGGTCGTAGTCGTGGGTGTTCACGAGCTGCAGCTCGAGTTCCACGCCCAGGGTCAGCGGCTCGGAATTCTGGAAGGCTTCGAGGCTCACGACGAGGTTCCTTTCTGGCTGCCGTCGCGCTCCGGGGCGGCGCGGCCGAGCGCGGCGATGGCCCACGGCTTGGAGCTCTCGCCGGCGCGGTAGATGGCCAAGGTGGCGATGACCGCCCCGAGGATCTCCATCAGCAAGATGGCAGGCAGCGCGATGCCGGTGATCACCGCGCCCGTCGCCGGCTCGGCGGCGACGAACTGCGAGGCCACCAGCAGCGCGATCGCCGACATCGGCGTCATGGCGCAGCTCACCCACACCGCCTGGCGCCAGCTGGCGCCGCTGCCCACATTGCCCACGCCCACGCCCACCGTCTTGGCCACCAGGCGCACGGCGATCAGCGCCAGCACCAGCCCGGCCACCGGCGCGCTCCAGTCGGCCTGGGCGGCGACGGTGGACACCAGCACGAACATCAGCATGATCAGCAGCGAGGAGGCCGTGCCCATCTGGCGCGGCCAGGACCAGGGCCGCGGGTGCAGCTGCTTGAGCAGCATCCCGCCCAGCAATGCCGCCAGCGGCGCCGAGCCGCCGATGTGCGCCGCCAGCGCGGTGCTGGCGGCGATCAGCGCCAGCAGCAAGATGGCGGTGTTCTCGCTGCCCGGACTCATCACGCGCAGCGCCAGGCGCAGCAGCAGCGACAGCAGCGCCCCCACGGCCACCGACACACCCAGCACCACCGCCGCGGGGTACAGCGCCTCGTGCCAATCAGCCCCCGGGCGACCCGGCAGCACCGCCTGCGCGCCGCTCAGCGCCAGCGCATAGAGCGAGGACAGGGTCGCCAGCACGATGGCGCGTTCGGTCACCGGCCCGGCCGCGCGCGTATCGGCCACCACGCGCGTGAGCACCGTCGGCGAGGCGGCGACGGCCACCAGCGCCAGCGGCGCCAGCGCCGGCTCGGGCACACCGAGCCAGCGCAGCGCCCAGTACACGGCCCCAAAGGTCAGGGCCGACTCGACGATGCTCTGCACCAGCACCATCGGGTTGTGGCGGAACCAGCGCAGCGGAATGCGCCCGCCGGCCTCGAACAGCACCAGCGCCACCGCCAGCTCCAGCAGGAACAGGCTGATGCCCTGCAGTGGCCACACCGCGCCGCCGAAGCCCGCCAGCCCGACCACCGTGCCGACCAGCGAATAGCCCACCACCTTTGGCAGGCCGCTGTAGCGCTGCACCAGGTAGCCGACCACGGTGGCGGCCGCCAGCAGCAGCGACCACTGCACCGTCGGCAACCCGGCCGATGGGCGCAGCCACTGCGCCCAGAAACTCATCAGCTCATTCATCAGGCCCATCCTTCGATCCCTCGCGCCGCGGCAGGAAGAAGCTCAGCGGCGCACCGCGCATGCGTGCGCGCAGCGCGCGGTAGATGCGCTCGCGGTCCACGCGCCCGACGTTGTGCGCGCGCAGTGCCAGGCGGAACGCCAAGTAGAAACTTACCAGCACGTTCAGCGCCCCGTTGAACGGAATCATCGCCGCGGCCCACCAGAACGCGCTCTCGTGCAGCGCCTGGGACCCCAGCGTGGCGGCCGCCGCCCCCATCTGGCCGGCCGAGAGCGTGACGTGGCGCACCTCCAGGGCCAGCCCGAAGAAGCCGGCAAACGCCGGCGCCAGCCCCAGCATGAAGCCCAGCGAGACGTTGGCGCCGAAGCCCGACACATTCTCGCGCAGCGACTGCGCCCAGCGCGCGGCGCGCTCCGGCCCGAGCAGGCGCGTGAAGCGCGGATGGTATTGCAGTGCCGAGTCCAGGCGGCGCAGCACGAACCAGTTCTCCAGCCAGCCGGCGAAGATGCTGGAGGCGAACAGCAGCACGCCGGTGAAGGCCGCAAACAGCAGCGAGGGCCCCAGCAGGCTGAGCGAATCCAGCACCTGCAGGGCCTCGGCGCGATCGAGCACCGGCTCGCCCTTGAGCGCGGCCAGGCCCAGCGCCAGCGCCAGTGCCCCGGGAAACACCAGCAGCACGTTGCCCAGCACCGCTGCCACCTGCGAGCGCACCAGGTGCGTCACCTTGTCCACGAAGGCCTCGACGCTCTCCTGGCGGTCGTCCAGGTCGCCCAGCTTGGCCGCCATGGCCGGTGCGGTCATGGCCGGCTGCTTGGTCGCCACCGTGAAATGCAGGAACTGGATCAGCACGAAGCTGGCGGCATAGTTCAGGCCCGCGAGGAACCCGCCCCAGAACACCGGCAGCGCCAGCGCGTACAGGCCCAGCTTGACCAGCGTGGTGAAGGCCATGACGGCGCCGCCGCCGGCCGCTTTGCGCACCATCGCCAGGTATTCGCTGCCGGTGCGCGTGATGTAGTGCTCGCCCGTCTCGGCGCTGCGCTCGGCCACCTTGGCCGCCAGCAGCGAGGAGCTGGAGGCGATCAGTGCGCGCACGCTGCGCCGCTCGCGCCCCACCGTCACCAGCCGCGCCAGCAGCCGCACCGCCGAGGCGGCCGGGCGGGGCGACAGCAGGCATTCGAGCAGCTCGCGCTCGCGCAGGATGCGCTCGCGCAGCTGGCGCAGCCGAAACACCAGCCCGACCGAGATGCCGTTGTCCTCGAAGTGCGCATACACCGTGCTGGCCGCCGCGCGGCAGGCCTCCAGCCGTTCGCGCAGGCGCTGCACCGCCTCCTCGCGCCGGTTCTCGGTGCGCAGCGGGTGCAGCACCTCCACGCGCAGGCTTTCCACGTCGCGGATCAGCGCGTGGAAGGGCTGGGCCTCGCGCGCCGCCTCGCTCATGCGCAGGCGCAGCTCGGGCGCGAAGCCGGTGGACAGGATCTGCCCGGCGCAGTAGGTCATGGCGTCCAGCAGGGCGCGCTGCCAGGCGCTGGCGCCCTCGCCCGCGCCCGGGGCGATCACCTCGCGCAGGCGCGCCAGCAGCGCCTCGTCGAGGGCCGCCAGCCAGCGCGCGTCGAACTCGCCCGGCAGGGCCAGCATGAACAGCTCCGAGGCATCGAGCGTGTCCGGGCTGATGGGCAGCAGCTTGTAGCGCAGGCGCTCGGTGAGCTCGCTGCCCATGGAGGTGCGCTGCGCAAAGCCGAAGTCGGCCAGCAGCGTGGTGATGTCCAGTCCGCCCACCAGCGCCGCCCACCAGTCGCGCAGGCGGGTCGCCACCTGGGGCGAGCGCTCGGCCGCCTCCACCAGCAGCGCCAGGCGGCCGGTCGCCCCTTCCACCGAGCGGCCGTCGCCGCGGATCCAGTCGAGCAGCGCCAGCAGCTGCAGGTGGCGCTCGGCCACCGGGGCCTTGGGGTCCACCCCCGCCAGCAACGCGGCCAGCGTGGGGCTGCGGGACGGTCGAGCGCTCAATGCAGCACCCGGCCGGTGGAAGGCGCCTCGTCCGCGCCCCCGGCGTCGGCATCGAGCACGAACAGCGGCACCGGACACTCGAAGCGCTCGCCGTCCTCGGCCACCACGAAGTAGCTGCCGTGCATGGTGCCGCTGGCGGTGCGCAGCCGGCAGCCGCTGGTGTACTGGAAGGACTCTCCCGGGCGCAGCAGCGGCTGGTGGCCGACCACGCCCAGACCCTTGACCTCCTCCACGTGGCCGTGGGCGTCCACGATGGTCCAGTGGCGCGCGATCAGCTGGGCCGCCACGCTGCCGGCATTGGTCACGGTGATGGTGTAGGCGAAGCTGTAGAGGCCGTCCTCGGGAGAGGACTGCCCGGGCAGGAACCGAGGCTGGACCTCGACCTGGAAGTGGTACTTCTGCGACATCGCGCGATGGTAACGGGCATTGCACCGGCAGCGGTGCGCC